>NZ_JAAKSD010000005.1:0-243730 GCF_049173735.1 Aeromonas sp. 602396
TGATCATCCTCTCAGACCAGCTAGGGATCGTCGCCTTGGTGAGCCATTACCTCACCAACTAGCTAATCCCACCTGGGTTCATCCAATCGCGCAAGGCCCGAAGGTCCCCTGCTTTCCCCCGTAGGGCGTATGCGGTATTAGCTACCGTTTCCAGTAGTTATCCCCCTCGACTGGGCAGATCCCCAGGCATTACTCACCCGTCCGCCGCTCGCCGGCAAAAGTAGCAAGCTACTTTCCCGCTGCCGCTCGACTTGCATGTGTTAGGCCTGCCGCCAGCGTTCAATCTGAGCCATGATCAAACTCTTCAATTTAAGTTTGGTTGCTTCGAAAAGCGGCTCAATGAATTGCTGAAATAAACTGTTCGACTTCTTATTGGTAAGAAATCGTCTTGGTCACTTCACCAGACATTGAAAATCAAAAATTGTTTTTGATGTTCGATGCTGTGAGTGCCCACACAGATTGCTTGATTCAAATTGTTAAAGAGCGACGCAACAGTGTGTTGCTGCGGGAGTGGAATTCTACTCAACCGCTTTCTCGAGTCAAGCCTTATTTTCAAAGGCTTTTCGAGGTTATCGATAAGGTTGTTTGCGTTGCCGCTTGCCCTGTCGATGGAGGCGCATTATAGGGAACAGATTCTTTCTGGCAAGGCTAAACTGCATGTTTTTTTGATAAAACCGCACAACCGTTCAAACAACAAACAAAAAGCATAAAACTTGAACTGAATCACACATTCTTGAGGCAGATGACCGTCAAGTACCCCTCCCCTTCAACTCATATAAGCCATTTCGGATTGTTGACGTGCTAGCCAAAGCTCCTCCATCTCCAACAAGGTCTGATAGATTTTCTCCGCCTGCTCCGGTCGGCTGAACAGATAGCCCTGTCCATACAAGTGGATATCGGTCAGGGATCGCAGCACATCCAACTGGGCCTGTGTCTCAATCCCTTCACACACCAGACTCTTGCCCAGCATCGACCCCATCCTGCAAATATTGGCGACCAGTTCGGATGCCTCCATTGAGGTGTCAATGCCCTGTATAAAGGAGCGGTCGATCTTCACCTTGCTGACCGGTAACTTTTGCAGATAACTCAAAGATGAATAACCAGTCCCAAAATCGTCTAATGCCAGCAGTACCCCCTGCTGATTGAGATCCTGCATCAGTTGCAGCGAATTCTTCACTTCGCGCATGGTGGTATCTTCAGTGACCTCCAAAACCAGACTGCTGGCTGGCAGGTGGTTCTCCATCAATGCCTTGGCCACCAGTTTGAGCAAATTGCGCTGGTACATGCCCGGCGAGATATTCACGCACATCTGCAGGTCGACCATACCCAACTGATGCCACTGATAAAGCTGCTCGCAAGCGGTGTTCAACACCCAGCCGCCCAGACGCTCGGCAAGCTGGAACTCCTCAGCCACCATGATCACTTCGTTTGGCGGAATAAAGCCCAGCTCCGGATGCCGCCAGCGCAGCAGTGCTTCGACAGCTTCACAACGGCCACTCTCGAGATTGACGATGGGTTGGTAATAGAGTTCCAACGCATTGTGTTCCAGCGCCATGATCATGTCCGAGGCCAAATGCTTGCGCCGCGCCGTCTCGTTGAGCAAGGAGTTATCGTAAATCACATAGGGGACATGGGTCTTGCGGCTATGGAACAGAGCCTGTTCCGCACGACTCAATAACTCCTGTGTTTTATCGCTGTCCATCGGATAGAAGGCAATCCCGATCCCCACCTCGAGCCGGAAGGGATAGTTATCATAGACGATATCTTGCTTCAGAACGTGCAGCAGTCGCGCTACCAGCTCCCTGACCTGACGCAGATCGCTGCTACCACGCTGGATAATGGCAAATTGATCGCCACCCAACCGACCACTCCACTCCCCTTCTTCACAGAGCAATCTGATCCGTCTGGCCAATTCACTGAGCAAAAAATCGCCCGCATCATAACCAAACTTGCTGTTGATATCTCTGAAGTCGTTGATATCGACCAATACCAATCCGAAAGGTACCTCCTGAGTGGCACAGAGCTCCATCCGTTCCAGCAATGCCACCCGATTGGAGAGACCCGTCAACGGGTCACGCCTTGCTGCCCTAAAGTGACGTCGAGCTTCATATACAAGAAGCAAGCTAAGGAGTAAAACCGAGATAACCAACCCCGACACCATCAACAGCAGAGCATTACGCAATTGACCAAAATGGCGATCATTCTCTGAGTAGATGTTGATGTTCTTCTGCATAACGGAAGCTAGTGCATAGGATAAAGGCTCCTGCAAGGGGGCTAGGCGCATCATTATTTGCTGGTAGACAGAGTCTCCGCTCTGCAGCTTGGTAATGACAGGCTCTATATCGCGAATGTTGTTTTCAATCAGTTGCACCAAGCGCAAGGTTTTCTGCTTATCCTGCATGCTTTTACGCAACTGACCGCTCAACAGGATGGGGGTTCTGCTCCAAAGAATGTCATAGCGCAACATCAGGTCATTGTGCTCTATTCCACCATAATGGTAGACCTCTACAGCACTGAGGAAACGCCCCAACTCGAGCTGCAGCTGCATCAGCGCCCAGGAGACATCATAGGTATATTTCTCCATCGCTCTGGTCGCATTCTGGAGCTGAACCAGACAATAAAGGGTGCTCCCGGTAAACGACAGAATGGATACATACAGAATGACGAGCAGTGGCCACGCCCTGGTCTTTCCTTTCACCCCGTGCTCCCGTGACTCTTTTATCAGTGTTGAATATCTATCAGGTCCAGCTGCCAAATCATCATGTCAGTATATTCAGAGCGCTTCAGCTCCGGATATTGATCAAGCGGCAACATAAACCAGAGCGGCCCCTTGTCACGGACCCTCATGGCTACCCCGTCATCTTCCCAAGCAAGAATAGGGTTATACTTGGCAACTTTGTCCCAATTGATGCGGATCTGAAAACTGTTCAATGCTGTCAAGGTTATGCTCTTGCCATTAGCCCCCACTGCGGCCAGCACGTCCGCCACCTTGGGCCCTCTGTACTTGTGAGGTTTATCAACCCAAGGGTTGCTGGTGACTATCTCATATTGCGGCAACGCCTGCAGCGTGGCCAAGTCAAAAAGCACTTTGCCGTCCACCTCATCTGGGGAGCTGATATTGCCGCTTACTTTCAAGATCACAGGCCCCTTGAGGGCCTCGGCAGCCACAAGCGGCATGGCAATCAATGCAAACAGCAGAGTTATCCATCCAAGCACCTTCATCTTTCCCCCTTACACTTTTCTGCTATCAACAGACTCAGTTTAGTCAGATATAAAAAAACGGCCCGCCAAGGCGAGCCGTTTCTCAAACAGAGCCGGGATGATGATTACATCATGCCCATGCCACCCATGCCACCCATATCAGGCATGGCTGGAGCATCTTTCTTCGGCAGCTCGGTCACCATGCACTCGGTGGTGATCATCAGGCCGGCGATAGAAGAGGCGAACTGCAGGGCAGAGCGGGTGACCTTGGTCGGATCCAGGATACCCATGGTCAGCATGTCGCCATACTGCTCGGTGTAAGCGTTGTAACCGAAGTTGCCTTCACCATTCTTCACCGCGTTGGCGATGACGGAGGCTTCCTCACCGGCGTTGATGACGATTTGACGCAGCGGGGCTTCCATGGCGCGCAGGGCAACCTTGATACCGACGTTCTGGTCTTCGTTGTCACCGCGCAGACCAGCCAGTTTGGCTGCAACGCGAACCAGCGCGACACCACCACCGGCAACCACACCTTCTTCAACCGCGGCACGGGTAGCGTGCAGGGCATCTTCCACGCGTGCTTTTTTCTCTTTCATCTCGACTTCGGTGGCTGCGCCAACCTTGATCACGGCAACACCGCCAGCCAGCTTGGCTACGCGCTCTTGCAGCTTCTCACGATCGTAGTCGGAAGAGGTCTCTTCGATCTGCTGACGGATCTGGGCAACACGGCCTTCGATCACACCGGCATCACCCACGCCATCGATGATGGTGGTGTTCTCTTTGGTGATGACGATGCGCTTGGCACGACCCAGATCTTCCAGAGTCGCTTTTTCCAACTCCATGCCAACTTCTTCGGAGATGACAGTACCGCCAGTCAGTACGGCGATATCCTGCAGCATGGCTTTGCGACGGTCACCGAAGCCAGGCGCCTTGACGGCAGCCACTTTCACGATACCACGCATGGTGTTGACCACCAGAGTGGCCAGGGCTTCGCCTTCTACGTCTTCAGCAACAATCAGCAGCGGCTTGCCAGCTTTGGCAACGCCTTCCAACACCGGCAGCATTTCGCGGATGTTGGAGACTTTCTTGTCAACCAGCAGGATGAACGGGTCGTCCAGTTCAACGGAACCGGTCTCTTGCTTGTTGATGAAGTAGGGGGACAGGTAGCCGCGGTCGAACTGCATACCTTCAACAACTGCCAGCTCATCTTCCAGACCCTGACCATCTTCAACGGTGATGACGCCATCGCGACCCACTTTGTCCATGGCTTCGGCAATCAGCTTGCCCACTTTCTCGTCGGAGTTGGCGGAGATGGTGCCCACCTGAGCGATGGCATTGCTGTCGGCGCACGGCTGGGACAGTGCTTGCAGTTCAGCAACAGCAGCCACAACGGCCTTGTCGATACCGCGCTTCAGATCCATCGGGTTCATACCGGCGGCAACGGCTTTCAGACCTTCGTTGACGATAGCCTGAGCCAGAACGGTTGCAGTAGTGGTACCGTCACCGGCGGCATCGTTCGCCTTGGAAGCCACTTCCTTGACCATCTGGGCGCCCATGTTCTGGAACTTGTCTTCCAGCTCGATTTCGCGCGCAACAGATACACCATCTTTAGTGATGGTCGGGGCGCCGAAGGACTTGTCCAGCACCACGTTGCGGCCTTTCGGGCCCAGAGTCACCTTGACGGCATCAGCCAGGATGTTGACACCTTCCAGCATCTTGATGCGAGCTTCGTTACCAAACTTGACGTCTTTAGCAGCCATTTTCTTCAATCCTTTCTATCAATTCGGGGAAAATCGGGGATAGATTACTCTTCGACAATCGCCAGGATGTCAGTCTCGGACAGGATCAGGACGTCCTGACCATCCAGCTTCTCGGTCTTCACGCCGTAGCCTTCGTTGAAGATCACCTTGTCACCAACCTTCACGGCCAGCGCTTTCACATCGCCATTATCCAGGATGCGACCAGTCCCCACGGCAAGCACTTCACCACGGGTGGACTTCTGGGCCGCAGTACCAGTCAAGACGATACCGCCGGCAGATTTGGCTTCAGCTTCGATGCGCTTGATGATGACGCGGTCGTGCAGTGGACGAATTTTCATCGATAACTCTCCCAAAATGAGTCTCATTGTTGCTTTGAGGAATGGCCGTTCCAGGCCAAATTAGATATGTCCCTGATGTGGGGCAGAGTTGCTAACCCTTCAAGGGCAAATACAAAAAAAATTTTTTCACGTACTATAAACATCTTCGATGGTTCAGCCATGTCCACACCCTGGAGCAAGGTCGGTTCAAGCCGCCCGTTTTCCATGCCAGAACCTTCAAAGCCAGCTGTAGAGACGAGCCCTTGACCCGCACCAACCCCATGTTGACAGCCCCTATTCCGGTCGTACTGCGCCAGATGACGGGCCCCATGATCTTCGGCATCATCGCCATTCTGGCCTTCAATCTGGTCGATACCTTTTTTATCGGTATGCTGGGCACCGAAGCACTGGCCGCCATCAGTTTTACCTTTCCTGTCACTTTTGTGGTTACCTCGCTGGCGATGGGATTGGGCGCCGGATTGTCAGCGGTGATCGGTCATACTCTGGGGCAGGGCAAACACGATGAGGCGGCCCATCTCGCCACCGACAGCCTGTTTCTGGCGGTGATCATGGTGGCCCTGCTATCCGCGGGGGGGGCTCTCACCATCAAGCCTCTGTTTACTCTGTTGGGGGCCAGTGCCGAGCTTATCTCTCTCATCCATGACTACATGCTGATCTGGTATCTCACCGTCCCCATGCTGGTGCTGCCCATGGTGGGCAATGCCGCTATCCGGGCGACCGGCGATACCAAAACCCCCAGCCTGGTGATGGCCATAGCCGGGCTGGTCAACGGGGTACTGGATCCTCTGTTGATCTTCGGTATCGGCCCCTTTCCCGAATGGGGGATCCGCGGGGCAGCCATCGCCACCTCTATCTCCTGGTTGATGGCGATGCTGGTCAGCCTCTATATCCTGCGTCATCGGGAGGGCTTGCTGCTGTGGCGCCTCTCGCCTCGGGCTCGGTTGCTGACCCACTGGCGGGCGCTGCTCCATGTTGCCGTCCCCGCCTCTTTTACCAATATGCTCAACCCTCTGGCCAATGCAGTGCTGATGACGATCTTTGCGGGCCTGGGTACCGAGGTGGTAGCCGCTTACGGCGCCGCATCGCGGGTCGAGGCGCTGCTGCTGATCGTGATGATGGCCCTTGCCTCCGTACTGGCCCCTTTCATCTCGCAAAACTGCGGCGCCGGCAATCCGGCCCGGGCCAAAGCCGCACTTCAGAGCTGCCTGCGCTTTGCCCTGCTGTTCCAGCTCGCCATCTATGGCCTGACCTGGCTGCTCGCCCCGCTGATCGCCAATCTGTTCAGCGATCATCCGCAGGTCATTCGCCTGATTATTCTCTATCTGCATCTGGTGCCGATCGGTTACGGCTTTCAGGGCATGGTGATGCTGCTGGCCTCGGCACTCAATGGCGTGCGAGCATCCAGTATTTCGTTCTTGTTCAACGGATTGCGACTGTTTGGTTTTCTGTTGCCAGGAGCCTGGCTGGGGGCAAAGCTGGGGGGAGAACAGGGGATATATCTAGGAATACTGCTGGCCAATCTGGCGGCGGGCACCCTCGCGTGGTGGTATGCCCGACACCGCTTCGAGGCGCTGTGCCATCAGGGCAAACCCTGATTCAGTCACTCGCCTCGGGTTTTCGTCTCGTCGATTACTCTTTACGCTCACTCTTTGCGCTCAAATTCGCCTTCGATGGTGGTGCCGCCCTGCTTGGCGTTCCCCAGATGATCATCGGACGGTGCGTTGCCAAACGGCGATTGAGTACGCTGGAAACCGCCCATCTGCATCCGGAACTGGCTGCTGCCGATCAGCTTGTCAGCCAGTTTGTTGCGCAGCCAGGGTTGCAGCAACAGCACACCGAAAATGTCGGTCACGAAACCCGGGATAATCAGCAGCAGGCCCGCCAACGCCAGCATCATGCCCCCCATCACCTCGCGGCCCGGCATCTCGCCCATCTGCATCTTTTGCTGGGCGCTGAACAGGGTCTTGATCCCTTCACTTCGCACCAGCGAGGAGCCCAATACCGCGGTCAGTATGAGCAAGCCGACAGTCGGCAGCGCCCCGATTACCGAGCCGACCTCGATCATCACGGTGAGTTCCAGTACAACCAGACCCACCAACAACAAAAACAACTTGCCCATATCCACTCCAGCACCGGTAAATTGAGAAGAAGTGGCGCCCATCCAACGATGGTCAGAGGCGATTTTGCCGCCCCGTCATCACCACTTTCTGCCCTGAATAAATGGGGGCGGCCCCCCTCTTTTCAAGTTGGTCAACTGACTCCTACGTCATCAGCAATCTAAAAAATCAGCAAAAAGTCACAAAAATTTATAAAAATCATCATGATAAAAACTTCATAACATATGTGTACTTTCCTCAAAGTAATTTGAAAATGTCGCAAATTTAGTGATCCACCTCTAATAACCGATACCTCAATTGGAGTAGTATATTGATTAGTTTTTCGGGAGGTCATTCTCCCAACCGCCCCACTCGATGTGTGGTGCTTCAGGATGAGCTGTGCGCAAGGAACTCGCGACCACTCGGTGAGGATTTTTCCATTTATCTGATTTCTGAGGCATTACAATGAGCGACATCAAGAACGTCCGCATTGAAGAAGACCTGCTGGGCACCAAAGAAGTTTCCAATGATCTCTACTACGGTGTGCACACCCTGCGCGCTGTCGAGAACTTCAAGATCAGCTCTCAGAAGATTTCTGACGTTCCGGAATTCGTCCGCGGTATGGTGCTGACCAAGAAAGCCGCTGCGCTGGCAAACGGTGAATTGGGTACCATCCGTCCTGAAATTGCTGACAAGATCGTAGAAGCCTGCGACCTGATGCTGAACACCGGCAAATGCTTCGACCAGTTCCCGGTCGACGTTTACCAGGGTGGTGCCGGTACCTCCGTCAACATGAACACCAACGAAGTACTGGCCAACGTCGCCCTGGAAATCATGGGTCTGGAGAAAGGCCGTTACGACGTCATCAACCCGAACGACCACGTCAACAAGTGCCAGTCCACCAACGATGCCTACCCCACCGGTTTCCGCGTTGCTGTGGTCAACAGCACTGACGTGACCCTGCATGCGCTGGAGCACCTGATCGCGGCATTCGATGCCAAAGCGAAAGAGTTCAAAAACATCCTGAAGATGGGTCGTACCCAGCTGCAAGATGCGGTTCCGATGACCCTGGGTCAGGAGTTCCACGCGTTCGCCGTGACCCTGCGTGAAGAGATCAAATCCATCAAGCGTTGCCAGGAGCTGCTGCTGGAAGTGAACCTGGGCGCAACCGCCATCGGTACCGGTCTGAACACTCCGCCCGAGTACTCTGCACTGGCTATCAAGCGTCTGGCCGAGATCACCGGTCGTGCCTATGTGCCGGCAGAAGACCTGATCGAAGCGACCTCAGACTGTGGCGCCTACGTCATGCTGCACGGCGCCATCAAGCGTCTGGCTATGAAGCTGTCCAAGATCTGTAACGACCTGCGTCTGCTCTCCTCCGGCCCGCGCACTGCACTGAAAGAGATCAACCTGCCGGAAATGCAGGCGGGTTCCTCCATCATGCCGGCCAAGGTCAACCCGGTTATCCCGGAAGTGGTCAACCAATCCTGCTTCAAGGTATTCGGTAACGACATCACCATCACCTTCGCCGCCGAAGCCGGTCAGCTGCAGCTGAACGTCATGGAGCCGGTGATTGGTCAGGCGATGTTCGAATCCCTGAGCCTGATGGAAAAAGCCTGTATTTCCCTGCGCGAGAAGTGCGTGGAAGGTATCACCGCCAACCCGGAAATCTGCATGAATCACGTGCTGAACTCCATCGGTATCGTGACCTACCTGAACCCCTTCATCGGCCACCACGAAGGGGATATCGTCGGCAAGATCTGTGCCCAGACCGGCAAGAACGTCCGCGAAGTCGTTCTTGAGCGTGGCCTGCTGAGCGCCGAGCAGCTGGACGAAATTCTCTCCATCGAGAACCTGATGAACCCGCAATACAAAGCCAAGCGTTTCACCCGCGAAGCTGCCGTATAAGCGAGTGTGGGCCGGGATCTTCCCGGCCCATAAAGTCAGTTCCCGATTGGTCTTTATCCCCAGCCCGATCGGGAATTGGCTTTTTGCCAAATAAAAACCAAAAACTAAAAAATGGAGTTATCGCTATGATTGGAATCGAGTTACTTGTCGTGCTCGCCGCTATCTATCTGGGGGCCCGGATAGGCAGCATCGGCATCGGCTTTGCCGGTGGTCTGGGGGTACTGGTATTGACGTGGGGTCTGGGCATGCCCATCCCGAGCGATCAACTGGTCAGCTACATCCCTTGGGATGTGATCATGATTATCGCGTCCGTCATCTGTGCCATCGCCTGTATGCAACTGGCTGGCGGGATGGACTATCTGGTCTTCCTGGCAGAAAAAGCGCTGCGCAAGAACCCCAAATACATCACCTTCGCCGCCCCGGTGGTCACCTACCTGATGACCATGCTGGCCGGTACCGGTCATACCGCCTTCTCCACCCTGCCGGTGATCGCTGAAGTGGCCAAAGAGCAAGGGATCCGCCCATCCCGTCCGCTCTCCATCGCGGTTGTCGCCTCCCAGATCGCCATCACAGCTTCCCCGATCTCTGCCGCTGTGGTTGCCTTCTCCGGCATGCTCGAGCCGTTTGGTGTTGATTATCTGACCCTGCTGGCCATCTGCATCCCCTCTACCTTCCTGGCCTGTATCCTGGGCGCCTTCATTGCCAACATGATGGGCAAGCCGCTGGAGCAGGACGAAGTCTATCTGGAGCGTAAAGCCAAGGGGCTGATCAAACTGCGTGGTACTACCAAGCTCGAGATCAAACCGTACGCCAAGCTGTCGGTCTGGATCTTCATCGCCGCCATCGTTGCTGTCATGGCTTATGCCACTGCCATCTCCGGTAAAGTGGGCCTGATCACCAACCCGCCGATCCCCCGTGACGGCGCCATCATGGGCATCATGCTGGCCGCGGCCACCATCATGACCCTGGTGTGCAAACTAGACGCCACCCAGGTCACCAACATGCCGACCTTCAAGTCCGGTATGTCCGCCTGTATCTGCGTACTGGGTGTCGCCTGGCTGGGTAACGTCTTCGTGAAAGGCAACATGGACACCATCCAGCTGATCGCTGGCGACCTGCTGAACCAGTACTCCTGGCTGCTGGCCGTGGTGCTGTTCTTCGCTGCCATGCTGCTCTATTCACAAGGCGCCACCACCAAGGCCCTGATGCCTGCCGCACTGGCACTGGGTGTCAGCCCGCTGACTGCGATTGCCTCTTTCGCAGCCGTGAGCGCCCTGTTCGTACTGCCGACCTACCCGACCCTGCTGGCCGCGGTAGAGATGGACGACACCGGCTCCACCCGTATCGGTAAGGCGGTCTTCAATCACCCCTTCTTCGTACCGGGCACCGCCACCATCGCCATCGCCGTGGCGCTGGGCTTCTTCTTTGGCGGCATCCTGCTGTAATCCTATCGCCTGCCGATTACCAAACAAAAATCCCCGCCAGTTGGCGGGGATTTTTTTATCTCTTTACTCTGTGCTTGGCTGTCTGCCAGCAAGAGACCTGACCTCTTATACGGGTGGCTCAACCACGGCGACAGCAGACACCACAACAGCGTGTCAACGGCGCTATAACCACCGCTGCCGGATTGCAGGAGCAGTAGGCCACCATGGTACTCACCACCACGCCAGAAGGCGGGATCCTTTGGATCAGACCGGATCCAGGGTATCCAGCGGCCAACGCGGCACGGCTTTGACCGCCAGCGGTTCGAACACGCCCGCTTTCAGGCGCTGCATACCGGCGTAAGCGATCATGGCGCCGTTATCGGTGCAATATTCAGTGCGCGGATAGAACACCTCGCCCTTGAGGCTCTCCATCAGCTCGGCCAGCTGGGCACGCAGATGACGGTTGGCACTGACGCCACCGGCGACCACCAGACGCGTGAGACCTGTCTCTTTCAAGGCACGACGGCACTTGATGGCCAGGGTATCAACCACCGCATCTTCAAACGCCCGAGCGATATCGGCACGGGTCTGCTCATCATCACCATTGGCAGCGATGGTGTTGGCGGTGAAGGTCTTCAGGCCGGAGAAGCTCATGTCGAGCCCGGGACGATCTGTCATGGGACGGGGGAAGTGGAAGCGTCCCTTAGTGCCTTTCTCGGCCAGACGGGAGAGCAGCGGACCGCCCGGATAATCCAGCCCCATCAGCTTGGCGGTCTTGTCGAACGCCTCGCCAGCGGCATCATCGATGGATTCCCCCAACAGCTGATAGCTGCCGATGCCGTCAACCCGCACCAGCATGGAGTGACCACCGGAGACCAGCAGCGCCACGAAGGGGAACTCGGGGGCCTTTTCTTCCAGCATAGGAGCCAGCAGGTGGCCTTCCATATGGTGGACGGCGATAGCAGGCTTGTTCCATGCCATCGCCAGTGAACGACCAATAGTGGCTCCCACCAGAATGGCGCCAACCAGACCCGGACCCGCGGTATACGCGATGCCGTCGATGTCATCTTTGCCCAGTCCCGCCTCTTGCAATGCGGCCTGGATCAACGGGATCGTCTTGCGAACATGATCCCGGCTGGCGAGTTCGGGGACGACGCCACCGTAGTCCGCATGCAGCTTGACCTGGCTGTATAACTGATGGGAAAGGATCCCTTTTTGATCGTCGAAGATCGCGATCCCGGTTTCGTCACAGGATGTCTCTATGCCCAATACACGCATTGCTAAAAAATTTCACTGCTAAAATGAGACGGCTATGGTAACCTTCGCGGGTTTTTTAAACCAGAGCGATCTCTGCGGGTTTACTTTCATTCCCTGTCCAGAGTATAATTTCGCACCATTTTAAGACATGCTGATCGATTGAAGGTCAGCTAACAATTTATCACTGAGGTGAAAGGCACATGCCAGTAATCAAAGTCCGTGAAAATGAGCCGTTTGACGTTGCTCTGCGTCGTTTCAAGCGTTCTTGCGAAAAAGCCGGTATCCTGTCCGAAGTTCGTAGCCGTGAGTTCTACGAGAAGCCGACTACCATTCGTAAGCGCGCCAAAGCGTCTGCTGTCAAGCGTCACGCCAAGAAGCTGTCTCGCGAAAACGCACGTCGTATCCGCCTGTACTAATCGGGTGATATTGCCGTGTCTCTGAAGGATCAACTCAAGGATCAGCAAAAGCTCGCCATGCTTGCCAAAGATAAGGCACGTCTGGGAGCGATCCGCTTGTTGATGGCAGAAATCAAGCAACGTGAAGTCGATACCCGTATCGAGCTGAATGATGAGGATATCCTCGCTGTCGTGACCAAAATGGTCAAACAGCGCCGCGATTCCATCAGCCAATTTGAAGCTGCCGGTCGCCAGGATCTCGCCGACAAAGAGTCCGCTGAGATCGTTGTGTTGCAGGAATTCCTGCCGCAACAGCTGGCCGCAGATGAAATTGCCGCCCTGATCGAGCAAGCCATCACTGAAAGTGGTGCTGCCGTCATGGCTGATATGGGCAAGGTCATGGCTGTCTTGAAGCCGAAAATTCAGGGGCGTGCCGATGTCGGCGCCGTCAGTGCTCAGGTGAAAACCCGCTTGGCGTAACAGGCAACTCTCTTGTTTGGTCGAAGAAGCCGTGCTTCCCTTGGAATGCGCGGCTTTTTTATTTTCTCCGCAATGAAACAGGACGGTTATGGCAGGCAGGATCCCACAATCCTTTATCGACGATCTGCTCGTACGCACAGACATAGTCGAGCTGATCGACTCGCGAGTGCGGCTGAAAAAAGCCGGTAAAAACTACCAGGCTTGCTGCCCTTTTCATAACGAAAAAAGCCCCTCTTTTACCGTCAGCCAGGAGAAGCAGTTCTACCACTGTTTCGGTTGTGGCGCCCACGGCAACGCCATCGGCTTTGTCATGGAGTACGACGGTCTCGAATTTCCCGATGCCATCGAAGAGCTCGCCAGCATGCAAGGCATGCAGGTACCTCGCGAGCAGAGCATCGGCGGCTCGGCCAATAGCCAGCCCGCAGTCAGCAAGGATCTGTTCGAGCTGATGAACCAGATCGCCCGCTTCTACGAGAGCAATCTCAAGAGCGCTCCCCATGCGGTGGAGTACCTCAAAGGCCGCGGCCTGACCGGTGAAGTGGTCAAACGATTCAACATTGGCTATGCACCCAGCGATTGGGATCAGGTGCGCCGCCGCTTTGGTACCAGCCGGGATCACGAGCAGTTGCTTATCTCGGGCGGCATGCTGATCACCCGTGACAATGGCCCGGGGAGTTATGATCGTTTCCGCGATCGCATCATGTTCCCGATCCGTGACAAGCGTGGCCGGGTCATCGGTTTCGGTGGCCGGGTGCTGGGTGATGGCACCCCCAAATACCTGAACTCGCCGGAGACCCCCATCTTCCATAAAGGGCGGGAGCTGTTCGGTCTCTACGAAGTAAAGCAGGCACACAAGGATCCACGCCGGATCCTGGTGGTGGAAGGCTACATGGATGTGGTGGCACTCGGTCAGTACGACATCGACTATGCGGTGGCGGCGCTGGGTACTGCAACGACCAGCGACCATATCCACACCCTGTTTCGCACCACCGCCGAGGTAGTCTGCTGCTACGACGGTGACAACGCCGGTCGTGAAGCCGCCTGGCGCGCGCTGGATAATGCCCTCCCTCATCTGCAGGATGGCCGCGAGCTGAAGTTCGTGTTCCTGCCCGATGGCGAGGATCCCGACTCGCTGGTACGCCAGATCGGCAAGGAGGGTTTTGAAGCCCTGCTCGATGAAGCCCAACCGTTCGCCGACTTCATGTTCGAGCGTCTCGGCCGGGATGCCGCACTTTCGGGTGAGGCAGGCAAGTTCGAAGTGGCCAACAAGGCCGCCGAGCTTATTCGTCGCGTTCCGGAAGGGTTTACCCGCGAAGGGCTGATCACTCGTCTCTCCAGCATGATGCGTTGGGGCGAGAACAAGCAGCGCATCGCCGAGCTCTTTGCTCGCAACAGTCAGCCCAAGGCCGAGGTCAACAAACCCAAGGCAGCCAAGCTGACACCACTGCGGCGTGCACTGGCACTGATGGTGCAATATCCGGCAGTAACGGCTGAGCTTCCCCCCATGCCGGAATTGGCCGGACTACGCGTACAGGGCATCAAGTTCCTGCTGCAACTGCACCAGCAAATCCAGGCACAGCCTGGTATCACAACCGGTATCCTGCTGGAACACTGGCGTGGTACCAAGGAAGGAGAGATCCTTGCTCAGCTGGCCATGCACGACCTGTTCGAGGAGATCAAACTCGATCAGGAGCCGGATATTCTGGGAGAATTGCAGGACACCTTCGTCGGCTTCATCAACCAGTTTCTGAAGCAGCGGATCGAAGAATTGCAGGCCAAAGTGGCTCAGGAAGGACTAAGCTCCGAAGAAACCCAAGAGCTGATGATGCTGATAAGAGAGGTGCAAATTGAGAAAAGAAATGAGAGTGGGGCTTGATATTTGAGTGATTAGTCCCAATATGGATAGCGTTGCCCGAATCGACGGGATGAAAAGCAAAATTTTTATAACCGCCTGGCCCCGACAATACTGCGGGCAGGGGTTTCTCATGACCGACGCCGCAACCAGACATAGCATGTCTGGCGGTTTTCTATTAGAATTGGCTATTTGCGCAGCAGCGCACTGTACGCGCAACCTAGCAACACCAACCGGATGAGTTCTATGGAGCAAACCCCGCAGTCTCAGCTTAAACTCCTCGTTGCCAAAGGTAAAGAACAGGGCTACCTGACCTATGCCGAGGTGAACGATCACCTCCCGCAAGACATTGTCGATTCAGACCAGATCGAAGACATCATTCAGATGATCAACGATATGGGCATTCAAGTGGTTGAAAACGCTCCGGATGCCGATGACCTTATCATGGCTGAAGGTGGTACCGCCGATGAGGACGCTGCCGAAGCAGCGGCCCAGGCTCTGGCATCTGTTGAATCTGAGATTGGTCGCACGACCGATCCCGTCCGCATGTACATGCGGGAAATGGGTACCGTCGAACTGCTGACCCGTGAAGGCGAAATCGACATCGCCAAGCGGATCGAAGACGGTATCAACCAGGTACAAAGCTCCGTAGCCGAGTACCCTGAAGCAATTACTTACCTGCTCGAACAGTACGACAAGTACGAAGCCGAGCAGCTGCGTCTCTCTGACATTATCTCTGGCTTTATTGACCCGAACGAAACTGAAGATATGGCGCCTACCGCCACGCATATCGGTTCCGAGCTCGGCGAAGACGATCTGGCCGACGAAGATGAAGAAGACGAAGAAGACGAAGACGAAGATGGCGACAGCTCTGACGACGACGGTGACGGTGGCCCGGATCCGGAAGTCGCTCGCGAGAAGTTTGGTGAACTGCGTGCCCAGTATGAAGTGACCCGCCTCTCCATTCAGAAGAATGGTCGCGCGCACGAAGATACCCAGGCCGCCATCGCCCAGCTGGCCGATGTATTCCGTCAATTCCGCCTGATGCCCAAGCAGTTCGATCGCCTGGTCAACAACATGCGTGAAATGATGGAGCGCGTCCGCGTGCAGGAACGCATCATCATGAAGCTCTGCGTTGAGCAGGCCAAGATGCCGAAGAAAACCTTCGTCGCGGCCTTCACCAACAACGAGTGTGAAACTGCCTGGTTCGAATACCAGAAGCAGGCTGGCAAAGCCTGGTCTCCCCGTCTGGTTGAAATGGACGAGGATATCCAGCGCGCCATCGGCAAGCTGCAGCAGATTGAAGAAGAGACCGGTCTGTCGATTGCCCAGATCAAGGATATCAACCGTCGCATGAGCATCGGTGAGGCCAAAGCCCGCCGTGCGAAGAAAGAGATGGTTGAAGCCAACTTGCGTCTGGTTATCTCCATCGCCAAAAAGTACACCAACCGCGGTCTGCAGTTCCTCGATCTGATCCAGGAGGGCAACATCGGTCTGATGAAGGCGGTAGACAAGTTTGAATACCGTCGTGGCTACAAGTTCTCGACCTATGCAACCTGGTGGATCCGTCAGGCCATTACCCGCTCCATCGCGGATCAGGCCCGTACCATCCGTATCCCGGTGCACATGATCGAGACCATCAACAAGCTCAACCGAATCTCCCGTCAGATGCTGCAGGAGATGGGGCGTGAACCGAACCCGGAAGAGCTGGCGATGCGCATGGGCATGCCGGAAGACAAGATCCGCAAGGTACTGAAAATCGCCAAAGAGCCTATCTCCATGGAGACGCCCATCGGTGATGATGAAGATTCCCACTTGGGCGACTTTATCGAAGATACCACCTTGGCTCTGCCAGCGGATGCGGCGACCAGCGAAAGCCTGCGCAACGCCACCCGCGAAGTGCTGGCTGGCCTGACCGCCCGCGAAGCCAAGGTACTGCGGATGCGTTTCGGTATCGACATGAACACTGACCACACCCTCGAGGAAGTGGGCAAGCAGTTCGACGTTACCCGTGAGCGTATTCGTCAGATCGAAGCCAAGGCACTGCGCAAACTGCGCCACCCGAGCCGCTCGGAAGTGCTGCGCAGCTTCCTGGACGAATAGTCCTGACCCTGTGTCAAACTGCTCTGCCAAAGCCCCGCCATGCGGGGCTTTGTTTTGTCTGGCATTTACCCTTGCAACCCTCTTTTCGCCCTCAATCAAGCTGGACAATTAGTCGCCAAGTGGTTGATATGCCTATAGACTGCCCTTTCCTCTTCCCCTATAATCCACGCCGCTAAACGCACAATTTGGCCCCTTAGCTCAGTTGGTCAGAGCAGTCGACTCATAATCGATTGGTCGTGGGTTCAAGTCCCCCAGGGGCCACCATATACAACAAGGCGTAGCAGGTTAGTAGCTGCTACGCCTTTTGCTTACCTGGCGTTTTTGGGTGCTTTAATGGGTGCTTTTAAGGAAAGGCCAGGCCGTTTCTAGTTAACCTGCCATGGGGATACAATGGGATCCACTGATGGCGGCAAAGTGACTGCTGACGAAGTTGGCGCGCACCGCCATGTCTTCACCTCGATAGCAAAAACGTTCGGCAATTTGTGCTTCAATGCCTTCTTGTCTTTTTATATGACTCCTTTGTCAATAGATGTATTGCTCCTTTATCGACCTTTGTAATCAGCATCCACAAAACGAAGCATTTGGCCTTAGCTTAGGGGTCTCCTGCCACTTCCTCCAACTGCTTAAACAGGTCAAACTAGCGCTCCGCCTTTTACTGTGCCTTGTGCTCATTGTAGTGGTCAACTAAATCCGGACACTTGGTTAGGCCGTTCTTCGGCTTTTGCAGGCGGTATCCCGTCATTGTGTTGATGTGGACGCCGCCAGTTGTAGTAATCCATCAGGTAATAACTGATATCCCGCTTTGTCTCCCGCACGCTCATGTATCCCGTTGCCGAAATGCCCGGCTGCCATATTGGCTGACCTGGTCAGAGTGAAACAGCACGCCTGACGGACAACCCCGCTGCTGATACGCCATCTCCAGTTCTTTGATGGCCAGCTCGGCATCTGGTTTATCTGACATCGCCCAGCCCACGACCCGCCGGGTGTGCAGGTCAAGCACCGCTGCCAGGTAATGCCAGCGTCCACCTGCCCAGACGTAGGTGATATCGCCACACCACACCTGATTGGGTTGCTGGACATCAAATTCGCGAGCCAGCAGATTGGGGATATCCGGTCGCTCAGACTGGGCGACCTGATAACGATGAGCGCCCGGCGGTTTGGATACCAGCCCGGCTTCCTTCATCAGGTTGCGTACTTTGAATCGGCCAATCTGATACCCCAACTCCCGCATCATCGACATCAAGGCGCGGCTGCCTGCCGAGCTCCGGCTTTCTTTGAACAACCTGCGCAACTCGGAGCGCTGTTGCATGCGCTCACGGTTAATCGCCCGCCTGCGGGCCAGATAATCGTAAAAACAGGAAGTGAGCACATCGAAAGCGCAACAGACCAAGGTGATGGGGGCTTGCTCCCTTAATCGGTCTATTAGCGCGTACGTGTGAACTCGTCCGCCATCAAGAGAGCGGTAGCCTAATGGGATGGCCTGCTCCATCCACCCCGCTATGCTGGAGCCAGCATCAAGGAGGCTCATCATGACTCAAGCGCAGATTTACATTTACGGGATCGATTTAGGCAAAAATAGGTTTCACCTGGTGGCGATCGCATGGAGTATGTATTGACCAAGCAAAAGCTCACGCGTTCACAACTGAAACAGTTCATCAGTACGACTCCACCCTGTCGGGTTGCCTTCGAGGCATGTCCTGGTTCGCAATACTGGGAACACCTGTTTCAACAGGCGGGGTTCGAGCCCAAGATTATTCCCGCTCAATTTGTTAAGCCCTACCTCAAATCGAACAAGAATGACTTCAACGATGCCACCGCCATTGCCGAGGCTGGTAGCAGAGGCACTATGCGCTGTGTCCCGTTGAAATCTCATGAACAGTTGGCATTGCAGGCGACTCATCGCGTCCGTCAGCGTTTCATCGTCGAACGAACAGCCACTGTCAATCAGATGCGAGCGTTGCTGCTGGAATATGGGCTCACCGTGCCAGTCGCCAGAAAAGTCTTCGAGCGCTCTCTGCCGACGATCCTTGAAGATGCCGAGAATGGCTTGCCTGACTTTATCCGCGCCCTGGTATTACGCCTGAGAGAACGGTGGCAACAGCTGGATATTCAGATTGATGATATGAGCCTCATGCTCGGACAAGCCTCAAGCGCATCAGGTTTGTGCCAAAAAATCAGTACCGTCCCCGGCATTGGACCGATTGTCTCAACCGCGTTGATTGCCGCGATTGGCAATGGCTCACAATTCAAGAAAGCCCGCGACCTGCCAGCCTGGTTGGGGCTTGTCCCCAGGCAATATTCAACGGGCGGCAAATCTTCGCTCGGCGGGATCAGTAAGCGTGGCAATAGCTATTTAAGGCAAATGGTTATTCAGGGCGCCAAAGCGCTGAAAATTCACATGAAGCGTGACAAATCATCGTTAGGCGAATGGGTCGCCAGGCTAGAGGTCGGCCATCACCACCATGTGGTCCTTATCGCCCTGGCCAACAAGATAATGCGAATTTGCTGGAAAGTGCTGACATCCGGCAGGGATTACCAACCGTATCCCAACACAAGTTCAGCCGTTTAACTGATAGAACTCATACCCGGTTTTGCGAGCCAAAAACAGATGACAGAAGCGTTCACCCCACGACGTTGCAGCCTGGCTAAAAAAGCAGTCTCTCATGACTGGTAGCTTTATTAGGACGATGACGTGCGGATCCCATCAAGGCGCCAGAGCCGGAAAACAGCTCACAGACAGGCCGGATACATTGACGCAAACGACTTCAGGAAATCAGTTCAAGCTTGCAGATAAGGAGCAGACCATACATTTTTAGAATGTCCTTTTCACGTTCGAGCCGGTTGATACGGGCTTCCAGCTCCTGAATTTTTTGCTGCTCCGGAGTCAGTGCTTTGCCGATTGGGGTTGTGCCAGTTCGTTCGGATTGCAGTTGCTGAACCCAGCGACGAAGCACGGTTTCACCGACATCCAGTGAACGGCTTGCTTCGGGGACTGAATATCCCTGGTCGAGCACCAGGGATGCGGCTTCGAGTTTGAATTCGGCAGTAAATGAGCGACGTAATCTTGTCATTGAACACCTCAGGTCATGGTGGCGACTGTACCACCTAAAATGGTGTCCGGGATAATTAGACCACTACACCACGTCCCGTTGCACGACTACACCACTCACACCATTGCGGCCTAAACACCGCCAGCCAATCCTGCAACCGCCACATTTACCAACCTATTAACCAAACACCTCGCCTCCCTTGTCGCGCCTAACGCGCCGGTGATGGGTGATGGGTGATGGGTGATGGGTGATGGGTGATGGGTGATGGGTGATGGGTGATGGCATATGTAGCACCATCATGCAGCATTACAAGCTTATTGGCGGGGTGCTCCCCGGCACCAATCTGATCACGGATTTGGTTAACGAAGAGGATCTGTTGAGCATCGCCAACCAAATTGCCTATCAGAAACGAGCAAAGGAAAATTTACGTTTAGGACCGATGCCAAGCCCCGCCTTATTGAATACCACGCATGAAATCGAAATCAAAAAACCAAAACCGTAAAAACACCATGAAAACTTAGAATTACGTTCCATATTAACACCGAAACAACACTGACCCCCTCCCCCAAAAAAAATACAAAAAAAACACAAGAAAATCAAAAGCAAAAAGATTAAAGGCAAAGGAGGCAAGTAATCATCAACGTCCAGCCAAAAATGAATAGAAGTTGTTTTGTGATATACCACACAAACTTTGATAATTACGGTGGATAAGCATTGCTTTGGAAATCGATTTCAAGAAAATGGGCGCAGTGTGATTTGCCTTGGCATCGATTGCATGGTGGCAGTTTGAGTCTCGACAATTCATCGTGATGGACATTTTCCCATTGATTGGAGTGGTCAGTATGAATGCAACAAAAAAAGGACTTTTAGCAACATTGATCGCCGCAGCCTTGCTCGGTGGATGTGGCGGTGAAGAGAACATTTCTTCTAGCAACGGCAGTGAAACCCATCCGGGTGAAACGCTTCCTGGTGAAACACCTCCAGGCGGTGAAGATGGCGTATTGTTGCTGTTTGGTGTTGGAGCGAACGCAAAAGTCACCCCCAATATTCAGTCGGAGAAGGATAACTGGAACCTGCAGCCAGTCACGTCTACTCCTGTCGCCATGACCAGCATCAGTGCTGTGCTCATCAACAATGCTGGTACCGATGACACAGCCGATGTGCAGGTAGCCGGTGACGGAGATGGCACCTTTATGCTCAAATCCGCCACCCCTCTGAACCTGAACAAATACGCTTCCGGTTTCATCGAGTTCCAGCTGCGAACCAAGAGCAAGGTGCCGGAAGTGCTCAATGCCTCCATCGACAACGAGTATCCCAACCGCAGCAGCCTGCCCATTGCAAGCGCCCTGACCGGTTCCGGCAACTGGGAAACGCTCACTCTGCCCATCAACTGCATGAAGCCCTTCCCCGGTGCCAAGGCCGTCAACCTCGCCACTGTGGGCACACCGTTCCACCTGGCCACCAAGGAAGCCTTCAACTACGAAATCACCAACATCAAGTACCTGCTCACCACCTCAGCCAAGCCCGTTGTCGACCCGGTCACCTGTGAAGCGCCTGGCGGCGCTACCGACCCTGGAACCGATCCTGACACCAATCCAGACACAGGCTCCGGCGTCAACAATGCCCCCGCGCTGGTGGCCACCGATGCCGCACTCTACTACTCCGGTGACAAGAGCCTGGCCCAAGACCGCAGCGCTGATTACCCGGCAGCCAGCTTCGGCGGCACCCTGACCGATGAAAACCAGGTCATCACCATGGACCTGCCAGGCAATGGCGCCGCCTTCCTCGGGACCGACAGCGCCAATGGGGATCTCTCCGCCTATCAGGACGGCGTCATGCTGCTCGACCTGAAAGTCTCCAGTTACGGTGACTCCCCCAACATCCAGATCCGCATGGACGGTACCGCAGGCCCAGACTTTGGCACCTTCTTTACCATGGACAGCAACATCGTGCCCGATGACGACACCTGGTACCGCTGCATCCTGCCGGTTGCATCTCTCATTCCGGCGGCCAACACAGGCTCAGTACAAAAGGCGCTCTACCTGAGCGGGGCCTGGGACTCCATGGCCGGTCTGCGCTTCGCCTTCACCAACGTAGCCCTGAAAACAGCCATCCCGGCAGACTTTGACAGCAATCAGCCCTGCCAGCAGATCAAGTGATAAGGCATTGAATCTTCGAGAAATCGATTGAAAATAATTTTCTACGGATTGGAGCAATAAGATGAAATTGAAGTCACTCGCCTTGTTTGTCGGGGCATGTTACGGGCTAGCAGTGCCCGCCGTATCGAATGCCGCCGAGAGTTTTGGCTTCCACGGTTATATTCGTGCTGGTTCAATGTTTGACGCCAAGGACAACTTCGCCAAGGCGGGGTACGAATATGAGATGGACAAGACTATGGGGCGCCTGGGCTCCGAGCTGGACAACAGCTGGGAAGCGGGTCTGAACAAGTTGTGGGATCTGGGCAACAACAAGTCGGTCAACATTCACTTCAAGGTGGAGTCCGATGCCGATGGCCTGCAAACCCGTGCAGCACCTCGCGAAAGCGGTGTGTCAGAAACCTATGTGGAGCTGGGTGGCATCACCCCGACCGGGACCATGTGGGGTGGTCTGCGCTATTACGACCGCGAGAACTACATCTGGACAACCGACTATTTCTACACGGACTACTCGGGGACCGGCGTCGGCATCAAAGCCATGGAGATGGCGGGTGGCAAGTGGGACTTTGCCTATATCAACAGCAACGACACCAGCCACTCCGACCGCGCCAATGGCACTGAAGCCACCATGCACACCCTCCACACCAGCGCCCTCTACGGCGCCTGGGACATGGAGATCGCACTCAAGCAGATGCCCAGCAACGAATTCACCGGCGACAACAAGCAATATGCGACCAAGGGGGCAGAAGGAACCGTCATTTATTCCCGCGACGACTTCTTCTTCATGCCGGGCGGCTTCTCCAAGTTCATCGCCCAGGCAGGACGTGGACTGGGTTCAGGCGACTTGCTGGGGGCCAACCTGACCAATACCGCCATGTATCGCAAGGGCTCCCTGTATCAGAAGACACTGCAGGACAAGGCGGATGGCTATAAACCCTACCAGTCCAAGGTGATGGAAGGCGATCAATCCTATCGCGTCTTCCTCTGGGGTGGCTGGTATGGCGCCAATATTCATCTGCTGCCGACCATCTCCTACCAGTACAACGACTACGAGCTGGGTGGCCATGACTCCTGGTATGCCGCATCTCTGCGCCCGGTATTCCCGATCAATGAGTTCTTCTCCATCCAGACGGAAGTCGGATATGTGAAAAACAACCTGCTCATCGATAACGTCGAACGGGGTGGCACCTCTCACAAGGTCAGCATAGTGCCGACCTTCACTGTCAATACCGGCATGGGGCCCTCACCGGAGATCCGCATTCTGACGACCTATGTCGATCACAACAACGAGACCCCCTGGCAGGAAGACCGGGAAGATTTCCTAGTCGGTGTGCAGGCGGACATGTGGTGGTAGGTTAGGTCGCGATACTTATTTGCACTATAATCTCGGGTCCCTTGGGGGACCCGCATTGCATACGAGGAAACACGATGAAGGGAACGAAACAGTGTCTGCCTTTCCTGGTCAGTCTGTTGATGGCCGGGTGCGTCAGTAAAGGCCCGGAGCATCCGCCAAGATCGGCAGCCTCCGACTTGCAGCAGCAGCTTCAACATGACCGAGAACAATTGTCGGGCAAAATGGCGATCGAGGCATTCAAGGATCTTCGCTTCCAGCCCTTCGGGCAAGAAAGCCGTTGGGTAAATGTGGGCACTGACAGCCCGGTTTACGCATTCGATTCGGGCAAAAGCTATGTGATGGCCTTCTCATTGCCCGCTTTCCCCCAAGCTGCCCGCGTCAAAGTAACCATCCCGATCGACTATACCATTTTTCTGCCCAGCATCCTGTTACTGGACGAGAATCACAACGCCATTCAAACCATTCCCAGCTCCACTTTCAGTTATAACGGCCGTTCATTAATTTCAGGACAGAACATCCAGGGAGAATTTACAATTCCGGCCCCCATCGGCAGCGTCCGAGCTGCCTATATGGTGATCTATTCTACTACGCTGGATATGCAAGGCAGCACCAGGCTCAATCCCGACGATCTCCAGCGCGCAATGCAATATGATCGCTCCACGGATGTCGCCCGTCTCATCAATGTGGAAGTGCCCCATTCGACCACCGGACGATTATATTTGGCACTGGACGCAGAGGCTGCTGTAAATGCGACACCGAACGCAAAAACCATATCGCCCGTGATGATCACCGCAGATAAAGCGCTAGGTGAACTGGATTATTATCAACATATTCGCACTGCGGTTGTGAGCAAAAACTACGAGCAGGCTCTCGCCTGGGTCAAGGCCGCCGAACAGGCCGGTTTTACCAAAGCAAGAGAGGTTTTTTTTGCCGCCCAGCAGTAGTGGACCACTCAATCTGAGGCAAAGCATCATTGCTTGTCACCACCAAGGGAAAGGGTTATCCTAAGCCTCTGATTTATTGAGAATATATTCTTGTAACATTGGTTATAGCCAAGGGTTTTCACAGTCGAGTACGGAGGGCGGATGTCGAAGTCAGCTCAGGAGAAAAAAGCCACTGTCTATGATATCGCCAGACGAGCCGGTGTCTCGGCAAGCACTGTATCCCGGATATTAAACGGCTCGGCCAAAGTGGCCGCAGATAAACGCCAAGCGGTTGAAGATGCAATTCAGGAATTGAATTTTCGTCCCAACCTTATGGCACAATATCTGAAAACGGGTCAATCCATGACCCTTGGGGTATTGACTCAACATGTAGAGAGTCCATTTTCCAACGAAATGTTGCGTGGTGTTGAACATACCCTTCAGGGCATGGAGTATGTGCCGCTGATTGTCAGCGGTCACTGGAATGCGGAAGAAGAAGTCGAACGGTTGCGCCTGCTGGTAGCTCGTCGGGTCGATGGTCTTATTATTTTGACCGGCCACGTAAATCAACAAACGCTGCTCGAGTTTTCACAACAAATACCCATTGTTGCCACTGGCCACAATATCATGACCGAGCGGGTACATTCCTTCAGCATCAATAATCGGCTGGGTGGCTACATGGCAACTCGCTATTTATTGGATCTGGGTCATCATGACATAGCCCACATTGTCGGCTTACCGGATCAAAACGATGCCATCGAACGTCATCATGGTTATCGTCAGGCCTTAGTCAGCGCGGGAATCGAATATGATCCATCCTTGGTCATCCAAGGGGATTTCGCCGAGGCTGGTGGCCTGAATGCAGTGAAGAAACTGGTGCAGAGTGGCCGGAAATTCTCAGCCATATTCTGCGCCAACGATCAGACCTGCTACGGGGCTATTTTGGGGCTCAAGCAGTGCGGCTTAAGGGTACCAGAGGATGTTTCACTCATTGGTTTTGATGACCTGCCATTCTCTACCTATTCCAACCCGCCATTGACCACGGTACGCCAGCCCATCTACGAGATGGGGGTCAAAATGGTCAAGACTCTGTTGGGTTTGATCGAGGGCACGGAGCCAAACTCGGACGAACTGCCCGAATTGAGCATTGTGGTGCGTGATACTACTCTGCCGTACAAAGGATGAATGTCGACTGGGGGTTGTTCCCTGCGCAGCATCCGCTCAAAGCGGCCTTCGGGCCGTTTTTCTTTTGTCAGCCGCCTGTCCAGCGAGCGACTTGTCCTTGTCGCATCTTCCACCTTGTCTCTCTGACGTAGCACAGACTCCACACACAACCCGGCGCACCTCTTCTACCGGCCCCTCAATCCGGCTGGCTCCATAAAACCAGCCAGAGCCTGGCAATGACAACCCGATGACATCTGCCTACAAACCGGCCCTGATGGAAAAAGGCGCCTGAAGGCGCCTTGAAGAGTCTGCTGATCGCTGCGGGGGATTGCCCTGTGGGCGTGTCCACCGTCAAGGCGCAGCGAAGGGAGACTCCGTCCCGATAGCTGTGCTGGTTGCCAGCGTGGGAAGATGCTCGTCCGCCTCACAGAGACGGGCTCTTTTTGCCGTCTTCTGGGGGAGATACCAGCTTGCCAACCCCTGCTGGATGCGCGCGGCGGCCGCTTCCGGCGTCATGGTGCCAAGCACCACGGATTGCGATACCTCTGCGAGCTCGGTGGTGAACGATGGCTCCCCCCTAGTGAGAAACTGAGCCCCCAGACGCAGGGTAGAGTCACAGGTATCACGCCAGCCCATCATGGTGCTAGCCACCGGATCCTTGAGCTCGAAGAAGTGATTGGAAAGGGAAAAGAAACCCGGTACCGAGTTGGAGAAGCTCTCGGCAAAGTCCGCACTCGCCATCCACTCCACCAGTTTCAGGGCAGCCTCCTTGTTGGGGCTGGCTGCATTGATGCCGATCCCCATGTCAGTGTGATCGGTGAAGTAGCAGGTGTCACCTTCCTGCGCGACGGGGGGCGGGAAGGCACCAAAATTGACCTTGCCGGTAAACTGGGCCAAGGACCAGGAACCCGCCACTATCATGGCGGCCTTACCGGAGGCAAAGGCATCCACCGCCTGAGCCTCGGTTGTATCGGCCGGATGGTCCCCTATGTAAGGCCGCCAGCTCGCCAGCTCACGAAACGTCGCCATATAAGGGGCATCGGTCACTCGCGCCTGGCCGTTGATCAACGCTAGGCGTCCATCTTCCCCATGCCAGTAGTTGGGGCCGATATTCTGGTAGCCAAGCTCGGAGACCACCCAACTGTCGTGGGCCGCCAGCGCAAGCGGCAGATAGCGGCCATCCTGCTTAACCTTCTCCAGCACGGCGAAGAAGTCAGCACGGGTTCGGGGTGTCCTCAGCCCCAGGGTTTTAAAGATGTCGACATTGAAGTAGAACCCCTGGATCACGGAGGCGATGGGCAGGCAGAAGGTCTGGGCCCCGGAGTCGGTCTGCCAAGCGGCCTTGGCAAAGCTCGGAAAGTTCTCCATCCCGGGCAAGTCCGTCAGATCCAGCAAATACCCCTGCTGGAACAGTCGCAGGGACTGATCGTAGGGACGGCAAGTGATGAGATCCCCCGCCTTTCCCGCCACCAGCCGCTCGGCAAGTACCTGATCGTAATCGGCCGAACGCTGCGGTTGCAGCTTAAGGGTGATCTCGGGATGGAGCGCCTGAAAACGGGGCAGAAAATGCTCCTTCCAGAGCACCTCGTCATCCACGCGCCAGGTTTCCAGCACCAGCTCCTGGGATACCGCCGCCGTACTCAACCCCCAGACCAGCAGGGCACTCACAGATTTCCACATCGCCTCTCTCCTACACCTTGAAACGGGCCACCAGACTCTGCTGCTGGCTGGCCAGCCCCGACAACACCTCACCACTGCTCGCCGACACCCGGGACGCCTGCTCGGTCTCGTGAGCCACGTCTGCGATGGCCGCCACGTGCTGGGCCACTCCCTGACTCACCGAAATCTGCTCCGCTGCGGCATAAGCCATGTGATCCGCAATCTCCTTGATGGCCTCCATGCGCGAGGCGATCCCCGCCAGGGCACTCTCGACATCCCGGGTCTGCTGCACACTCTGCTGGGTCTGCTCATGGCTCTGGGCCATCACGCTCGCCACATCGCGGGCGCATCCCTGCAGGTTGTCGATCATCACCTGGATCTCCTGGGTCGCCCCTTGTGAACGGGTAGCCAGCGCCCGCACCTCCTCGGCCACCACGGCAAAGCCCCGCCCGGCCTCCCCGGCACGGGCCGCTTCGATGGCCGCATTGAGGGCCAGCAGGTTGGTCTGTTCAGCCATGCCACGGATCACCTCGAGAATGTTGCCAATGTTGCTGCTGTAGCCTTCGAGCTTGCGGGTGATCGCCATGGCCCCGGCGATGTCGGTCGCCAGTTGCTCGACGCCATCCCGATTGGCCTGCATCAGATGACGTCCGCGCCGGCTCTCGTCATTGGCCTCCCCCACCTCCCGACGAACATGATCGCTCGAGCGCGCCACTTCGGTCGCACTGGTCTCCAGCTCGAAGATGGCGGCCGCCACCTGATCGGTCTGGGCCTTCTGCGCCTGTACCTGCGACATCACCTGCTCGCCGATCTCCGCGGTCTTGCGCGTCTCGCTCACTAGGTACTCAGAGCCGGTCTGGACCTCCATCATAAGCGTCTTGGTGCGGTGGGCCAGCTGGTCGATGGAGTTCGCGACCTCACCAAGCTCGTTCCTGGCGGGGTAGCGAACCCGCAGCGTCATGTCCCCTTGTGCCATCAGACCGAGAACCCGATTGATCCGCACCAGCGGCACCTGGATGCTGCGGGCCGTACTCCAGGCAACTATGAGGGCGATGAGCACGGAACACAGGGCCACCATCACGATCCAGGTGCGGGCGCTGTCAACCGCGACGTCGGCACTCAGCCTGTCCTCCTGCATGCTCTGGTTGCTGATGGCGATAAGCCTGTCCAGGACCTCCCCCAGTTGCTGGCTCTGCGCCTCCTGCTGTTCACGCAAGCCATGGAGTTGCTGGCTGATTTGCTGACGGCGCACCAGGGTGGCAATCAGCCCCTTGTCGCCAAATACCAGCTGGGGAATGCGCGCCACATGGCGGGTGAACCTGGCCTTGACGTCATCGGGGACAACAATCCGCTCCAGACGCTGGTTCGCAATGTCGATGTCTTTGGCCAGCACCCCCTGTAGCGCCACCAGATCCGTGTTGCCGTCGGCACGCAGGATCAGCTTGAGATCCCGTGCAATACCGCTGGTGATGAGCTCCGCCTTGTTCTGCAAAGAGCGCCGCCCCGCCGTGTAACGCACCAGCAAGTCCGCCGCCGAACGGTAGTTGTCGTCCAGGTGCAGCAGCTCGCTCCGCATTCGTGCGAGCACCCGCTCCAGCTCGACCGACTCTTCGTGCAGGCTCATCAACTGCTCAGAGATGGTAAACAGCCGGGGGGCCTGGTCGGTGACCCGGGCGAGTTGCCGCTCACTCTCGGTATCGAGTGTCAGGGCCGCGAATGCCTTGATGTGCTGCTCATAGCGGACCTTGTCATGGGCAACACGCTGACGGGACTCGGGGAACGCCGACGTCTCCCGGATGGCGAGATGCGCCAGGCTGTCCCTGTCAGCCATCAGCAATGCGGCGCGCAGCCGGCTGGCGGTCAGGGCCTGAGGCGTCGCCTCCTCGGTTACCTGCTGGAAACGACCGTGAATGGAGGTCGTCTTCAGGTAACTGATGGCCCCGAGCAATAGCAACAGGACCAGCAGCAGCGTAAAGCCCAATCTGATCCGCTGTACGATCGACATCCTTCTCTCCCACCTCTCCCTCCGCATCGGGGCGGAGCCGGTTATCAAGGCACCAGGAGCCCGACAGGCATCCTGGTGCATCTGGCTGACGGCTTATCGACTCAACCTGCCCTGGCAATCGAGCCTGACCACTTCCCCTGAGGCCCCCAGCAGAGAAGCCGGTACCCAGCGTACGGTCGCCATGTCGATGCGTGCCTGTCCACTGGTGCCCAGGATGAAGGGGGTATTGACCTTCGCGAAGTCCATGCCCTCTTCGAGGCAGCGCAGGGGCAGACTCAGGGTCACCCACTTCTGCGGGGGCAACTGGCGCAAGGCCGGAGCAATCTCGATGGACTTGCCGCAGGGCCAGCCACACTGCAGTCCCAGCGTCATGTCCCCCGCTGGCGCCTGCTGCACCCGCAGCGTCACCTGCAGCTCGCTCTCGCCCTTCAGGTAGGTGCGACGATCCGCCCCCTTGACCTGGGTGGTCTGCAACTGGATCGTGGCCCCGGAGTCGATACCCGGCTTGTCCGCCCCGAGGAAGGTGACCGCTCGCGCATCCTGCTGGCGCAGGTAGTCGATGGGCTGAACCTTGATGAAGGTCATCTCGGTCACGCTGTTGCCGGAGACTTCAGTCCCCGTCCAGTTGCTGGCGTCCCCCATGCGCAGACGGTGTTCTTCACCCGCCTTTGGCCCGAACAGCTCGAGCACCTTGTCAGCGGCGCTCAGTTTGGCGGGGTCGCTCTCGTTGCAGCCGAAGGTACGTTTATCCAGGGTCAGGGTATTGAGGTTGCTGACCCGGGCCGCCACAGGGGAAGGCTTGCCGTAGCTGAGCCCGTAGCCATAGGGGAAGAGCGGTGCGTACTCACCCGCAGGATCCTGCTCGAAGGCTGGGCGCTGCCAGCCCGGGATATGGGTGGGCGTGCGATTGATGGTGGTGGCGCACTTGCTAAAGGGCCACGAGAAGGAGAGGCGTCCCTGGAAGTCATGGGCCACCTTGCCCTTGGCATCCCTGAACAGCAGATCGGTGATCCCCTCCCCCTCGGTGCCCGGCAGCCAGGCGGCGACAAAGGCGGAAGAGAGATTGAGCTCCTCATTGACGTAGAGCGGACGTCCGGAGAAAAGCACGGTCACCACGGGGATGCCGGCCGCCTTCAGCCGCTTGAGGGTCAACAGATCCTCGTGATAGCTGCTCTTGAGATCCCCATAGGCAAGGGTCTTGTTGTCAGGAATGTCGCCGAACCACTCGGCATAGGGATCCTCCCCCATGACCAGGATGGCGACATCGGGCTTGGCTCCCGTAAGCTCACCGGATCCCGTGCTCACCTGCACATGATCCGCACCGACGGTGGCGGTCACCGCATCCAGCACGCTCTGGGCACCGGGGAAATCACCGCGCCCGTTCTCGCTGCCTTGCCAGGTCAGGCTCCAGCCCCCCACCTGCTTGCCCAGATCGTTGGCGGCGCTCCCAGCCACCAGCACCCGGCTCTGCCGGCTCAGGGGCAGGATCCTGCCCTCGTTCTTGAGCAGCACCAGCGACTTGCGTACCGCCTCCCGGGCCAGCGCCTTGTGCGTCACGGCACCAAGTTCACCCTGCTTGCCCGCCAGCTCACGGGCCGACGGCATGGGTTTCTCCCACAGCCCGGCCCGCATCTTGACCCGCAGGATACGCGTCACGGCATCGTCGATCCGGCTTATCGGGATCTGCCGGCTCGCCACGCCATCGAGCAGGCTCTGGCGAAACTCCATCCAGTCCTTGCGCGCCGTGACCATGAAGATGTCGACCCCGGCCAGCACCGCAGGCAGGCAGCTCCCCATGGTACAACCGGCGATCTCGCTGTGACCGTTCCAATCAGAGACGACAAGGCCATCAAAGCCCATCTTGCCCTTGAGCACGTCGGTCAGCAGATAGCGGCTGCCGTGCAGCTTGCCATTGTACTCAACCCCGTCTTCTGGCAGCACGTCGCGGTTGAGCTCGTTGTGCCAGCTGTTGAACGAAGCCATGACCACCTGGGCACCGGCATCCAGCCCCGAGAAGTAGCCCACCGCGTGCAGGTTGCGCAGATCCTCTTCCGAATAGAAGTTCTGACCCCGGTCGACCCCGTTCAGGGTACCACCGTCCCCCACGAAGTGTTTCACGTTCGAGATGACATGGCGCTGGCCGCGTAGATCCGTCGCGGAACCTTGCAGGCCACGCACCATCTCGCCAGCATAGTGATAAACGATGGCGGGATCTTCGGAATAGCCCTCATAGGTCCGGCCCCAGCGATCATCTCTGGGCACCGCCACCGTCGGGGCGAAGGTCCAGTCCAGCCCGGTGGCGGCCACTTCCCGCGCCGTCACCTGGCCGATACGGTAGATGAGCCCCGGATCCCGCGCAGCACCAAGGCCGATGTTGTGCGGGAACAGGGTCGCCGCAAAGACGTTGTTGTGGCCGTGCACCGCATCGGTCGCCCACATGAATGGAATGCGATAGCCCCTGCCCTCAAAGCCCGCTTCCGCCGCTTGCCAGTAAGTGTCGGCCTGGCGTGCCCAGTCCGCTGCTGAGGCGTGTTTGTTGTTGCCTGGCCAACCGCCACCCCCGTTGAGGACGGAACCAATCTTGTAGCGAGTGACCTCCTCTGGGGTCACTTCACGAAAGTCGGGCTGGATCATCTGGCCGACCTTCTCCTCCAGGGTCATCCGGGAGAGCAGGGACTGGATCTGGCGCTCCATCCCCTCGTCCTTGGCAATGGCGCTATGGATCTGCGGCCAAGTGACAAAATAGGGCATGGTCGACAGCTCATCCGCCATCCCGGCACTCCAGATGCCGCACCCCACGAATAGGCAGGTCATAGACCTGGTGAGACCTGTAGTTTTACGCATTTTCCTTATGACTCTCCGGATATTCTCATTCATCGCCTGACGCATCGATCATGGGGGTCCGCCTTGAAAAACAGCCCAAACATGAAATCGATTGCAAGAATATTTAATGGTAAACAGAAATCTCCTCACCCTTCCAGCAGTATCTTTACCCTGCCACGGTAAAAATCCCACCGAGAGAGTAAATAGTGATGTAGCTCACAAAGATCAGACTGTTTCTCGCCAGCAAAATATCCAGGAGGGGATGGAGCACACGGAAAAGCACCATGACAGAAAAAGCAATAAAATTATAAACATATAGTGTATTCTTCATCTCATGCCACTGCATATTTTACCGAGAATGGCACCCATTTGGTTAAACTGGCGGGAAATAAAGAGAGGATGATAAGGATTCAATAGAATTCAAATCTCGTAGATCTACATATCAATAAACGAAAATTTGTAGCCCACATCACAGTTCATAAAGGCAAACTTGATTTGCCACAAACTTTACTATTACCTAATTCGTGAAATCGATTTCCACTCAAGAGTTGTATGTAAGTCTTGACAGTGAAATGCGGGTAGCAGGATGACTCGGTCATTTTCAGCGCGAGTGCGAAAATCGACGCCATTATTTCCGTCTGTGATCAAAGGGGTAACAATGAAAATATCTCGGCTTAGTGCCCTGACGCTTGCCATGTCTTGCGTCATTGGCTTGCATGGCTGTTCCCTGCCCAGCGCAGGGGCATCAGGCTCCGGTGCCTCCTCGGCATCTGCCGGACCTGTGGGTGAATTGCTAACCAACGGGGGCTTCCAAGGAACCGATGGCTGGTGGACGGCTGGGGGTACCCTGAACGCCGAGAACCAGATGGGCTGTATCACCTTCACCGAGTCGGGATCCAATCCTTGGGATGTCATCTTGGGACAGTCCAACCTCGGCCTGGTTCAGGGGCAAACCTACAAGCTCCATTTCACTGCCATGGCCAAGAGCGACATCAACGTCAAGGCCCTGATCCAGCATGATGGCGCCCCCTACACCAACCATATGGTGCAGGACCTCGCCCTCAGCAGCACACCCAAACCTTTCGACATCCAGTTCATGCCCTCCTCCACGGACGAGAAGACCCAGTTTCAACTCCAGATGGGCACCCAGACACCGACCACCGTCTGCATCGGTGAAGCAACGCTCTCGGGTCCATCCCTGGTCAAGAAATCTGATCTGGCCAGCGTGCGCGTCAACCAAGTCGGCTACCTGAGCAAGGCATTGAAACGTGCGACCATCGCCACCGACAGTAAGGACTCGCTCCCCTGGACCCTGCGCAATGCCCAGGGTGAGGCCATCGCCGAAGGCAAGACCACCCCCTTTGGCCTGAATGCCGCATCCGGCGAGAACGTACAGATTGCCGACTTCAGTCAGGTCACCACCCCGGGCACCGGCCTGGTACTGGAGGTCGCCGGCCAGAAAAGTCATCCGTTCAGCATCGGCGATGACATCTATCACACCATGAAATTCGATGCCCTCTCCTTCTTCTATCAGCAGCGTAGCGGCATCGACATCGAGGCCAAATATGTCCAGCGCCCCGATCTCGCTCGCCCGGCAGGACACAAGCCCGAGAAAGTGACCTGCTTCAACAAACAGGATGCCAAGGGCAACCAGTGGCCAGGTTGTGACTTCACGCTGGATGTGACCGGCGGCTGGTACGACGCTGGCGATCAGGGCAAGTACGTGGTCAACGGCGGCATTTCGGTATGGACCTTGATGAACCTCTATGAGCGAGAGCAACTGGCGAAAGAGGGTGACAAGAGCGCCTTTGCCGACGGCAAGGCTAAAATCCCGGAGCAGCACAACGGCCACAACGATCTGCTGGACGAATCCCGCTGGATGATGGAGTTCTTCCTCGCCATGCAGGTACCCGAAGGCAAGAAGGCCTGGGTACCGGTAGGAGATCAATCCAAGCAGCTCGACAGCCTGAAACTGACCGAGATCGATGCCTCAGGCATGGTCTTCCACAAGGTCGCCGATGAAGCCTGGACCGGGATGCCGCTCCCGCCCCACAAGGATCCACAGCCCCGTTTCCTGAGCCACCCCAGCACGGCTGCGACCCTGAACCTGGCTGCCACCGCCGCCCAGTCTGCTCGCGTATGGAAAGATCTGGATCCGGCCTTCGCACAGCGCAGCCTGCAGGCAGCCGAACGAGCCTGGAAGGCGGCCAACCGCCATCCGGACATCTATGCCTATGACAACTTTGTGGGATCCGGTCCCTATGATGACACCAACCTGAAGGACGAATTCTACTGGGCTGCCGCCGAGCTATTTGCCACCACCGGCAAAGCCGAGTACAAGCAGGCCGTCCAGCAGTCCCCTCTCTATCTGGCCGCCCCCAAGGGGGATCGCAGCGCAAGCGGTGATCTCTACTGGCAGGATCTCAGCAGCGCAGGGACCATCACGCTGGCCATGGCGCCTAACAAACTGGGCAAACAGGAAGTGGAGAAGGCGCGCGCCGCTATCATCGCCGCAGCTGACGGCTACCAAAAGAGCGTGGCGACAGAGGGTTACCTTATCCCCTATCAGGCTACCGAATACCCCTGGGGCTCCAACTCCAACCTGATGAACCGCAGCATCTTCCTCGGGTTGGCCCATGACTTCACGGGGGAGCGCAAATACCTGCAGGCCATGTCCGATGCCATGGACTATGTGCTGGGCCGCAACCCCCTCGACCAGTCCTATGTCTCCGGCTACGGCAGTCGCCCTCTGAAAAATCCGCACCACAGGTTCTGGGCACATCCAGTCGATCCCGTGTCTCCCCTGGTTCCCCCTGGAGTGATGTCTGGAGGCCCCAACTCCATCAACTTCAGCGATCCCGTTGCATCCACTATGAAAGGGAAGTGCACCGGCCAGACCTGCTGGAAAGACGAGATAGGAGCCTGGACCCTGAACGAAGTTACCATCAACTGGAATGCTCCCTTCTTCTGGGCTGTCAGCGTGCTGGATGAAGGCGGATTAACCCGTTAAGTGCGCTCCCGATGCTCCGTCACCATGGCGGAGCATTTTCCCCTCCCGACCTTGTCCTTATGCAGATATCGGGCCTGTGTCTATCTTTTTCCCAATTTCCCATCAATGCAAACGCCACAGGGCGAATAGATAAGTGGCCCCGCAAACTCTTGCGTCCCTCCCTTATCCACCACACAGCCTTTACGACAAAGTTATGCCTCCTGAGTGCCTCTCATCCACCTTTGGGCGCAGCTGATTTTCTACCGTTATACCGTGCCATTAGGCCTGCTGACGCAATACGGCAGCCGCTCAGAGCAATCTCTCCTGCGATGCAATACAGTGCTACATACCGGTAGATGAGCCCGTGCCAGAACCTGAAGTCGATACTGTCATCATCCCTTCGGGCTTACGGCAAGGTTAGGTCAACGCCTCCATCGGAGCAGGGCTTTGCCCTAGGTCTGCGAGCTTCTGCAATGAAATCTTGCAACCATCCCACATCTGAAGGTCCCCTATCCCCAACATGCTCCAGAAAAGGCCCCTAGGCCATGACGGGACCTGCCATCAGGGCGGAGTAACAATCAGCAGAGCGCGGTAAAGCACAGGACATCATGGAGGCGGGTATCTGTTGGGGCTTTCAACATCAATGCACCGCGGGAAGAGTACGCTCTGCATCTTGTGGGGCCTGCCCAGCAGGTGTTGGGTTGGCATAAAACACCAACAGACATGAAATCGATATTTCAAAGACAAAACCCAACAACAACCAGATTAAACCAATAACCATACAAACAAAAAACACTTTATTTTCAAAGGATTGATAATCAAAAATGCGCACAAGCACAACCCAGCAAGTGATCAGCATCACAATTACAAAACCCCAAACGTGAAATCGATTTCCCAAATTATTTGGTCGATCTATAGTGAGTTCAATTTAATAACTGAGGAATCATCATGAAAAAAATTATGCTGTGCTGCTCTGCCGGGATGTCCACCAGTCTGCTGGTGAAGAAGATGGTGATCGAAGCCGATAAACGCGGCTTGGCTGCCGAGATCAAGGCTTTTGGCGCATCAGAGTTCGATGATCAGATGCCGCTCTACCAGGTGGTCTTGCTAGGGCCACAGATCAAGTACATGCAACCTGAATTACAAGCCAAGGCAGCCGTTCATGGTGTCAAGGTACAACCCATCGACATGATGGATTACGGCATGCAGCGCGGTGACAAGGTGCTGGACTACGCCCTGTCCCTGATTGGTTAAGCGTGCTCACAAGGAAGGACACACACAATGAGTTCACTCTATGGGATGCTGGTCAAGTTGATCGAACAACGGATCGGCCCATTGGCAGGAAAACTGGGCCAGCAACGCTATGTTCTGGCCATCCGTGACGGCTTCATTGCCGCGCTGCCGTTCATGATCGTTGGCAGCTTTATGCTGGTCTTCATCTTCCCCCCCATCTCCAGCGAAACCACCTGGGGCTTTGCCAGAGCTTGGCTCGATTTTTCCACCACCTATCGTGCCGAACTCATGTTGCCCTTCAACATGAGCATGGGACTGATGACGGTCTTCATCTCGGTGGGAGTCGCATCAAGCCTGGCCAAGCAATACTCCCTGGACCCCATCACCACGGGCTTGCTCTCCCTGATGTCGTTCATGCTGGTGGCGGCACAATATAAAGACGGCACCATCTCCACCCAGTATTTCTCCGGTCAGGGCATCTTTACAGCTCTCATTTGTGCCATCTATTCGACCGAGGTCTACGCCTGGCTCAAGCGCAACAACATCACCATCCGTCTGCCCGAGCAGGTCCCGATGGGGGTAGCGCGCTCCTTCGAGGTGCTGATCCCGGTCCTAGCGATCATCCTGACCTTACACCCCTTCAACATGCTGCTGCAGGAAACCACAGGCATGATCCTGCCCGAGGCGATCATGGCCATGCTCAAACCGCTAGTGGCGGCTTCCGACAGCCTGCCTGCCGTCTTGCTGGCGGTGCTGTTGTGCCAGATCCTATGGTTTGCTGGCATCCACGGCACCATGATCGTCACCGGCATCATGAACCCCTTCTGGATGGCAAACCTAGCCAGCAACCAGGCCGCACTAGCCGCAGGTCAGGCCATTCCTCACACCTTCCTGCCCGGTTTCTGGGATCACTTCCTGTTCATCGGCGGCGTGGGATCCACCTTGCCACTGGCATTCCTGCTAATGCGCAGCCGTGCCGTACACCTGCGCACCATAGGACGAATGGGCGTGGTCCCCGGGTTCTTCAACATCAACGAACCGATCCTGTTTGGTGCCCCCATCATCATGAACCCGGTCTTCTTCCTGCCCTTCATCCTGGTGCCGGTGATCAACGCCATCCTGGCCTGGTTTGCCGTGGATCTGGGTCTGGTTGAGAAGGTCGTGATGCTGACCGCATGGACCACTCCGGCCCCCATCGGCGCCTCCTGGGCGACCAACTGGGCCTTCAGTCCGGTCATCATGTGCTTCATCTGCATGGGGATCTCCGCCCTGATGTATTACCCCTTCGTGCGGGCTTACGAACGCACCCTGCTCAAGCAGGAAGCCGAGACGGCTGAAGCGGAAGAAGCCGCCAGATCAGAAAAAGCAGACACAATCACACCGATTCAGAGTCAGGCGTAAGCACCCGGCGTGCGGGCGCCACGCCGCCTGCACGCCGGTCATCAAGAGGAAACTGCAATGCAATATACATTCCCCGAAGGCTTCTGGTGGGGTAGCGCCTCGTCGGCCGCACAATCGGAAGGGGCTGCCAACGTGGGCGGCAAGGCACCGACCATCTGGGATCACTGGTTCGAGACGGAGCCACATCGTTTCCACGGTCAGGTAGGCCCAGCCAACACCTCCACCTTCTACGATCGTTATCGTGAAGACATCGCATTGATGGAACAGATTGGCCACAACAGCTTCCGCACATCCATCTCCTGGGCCCGGTTGCTGCCGGATGGCCACACCGTCAACCAGGAGGCCGTCGACTTCTACAACAAGGTTATCGATGAGCTGCTGGCCAAGGGGATCAAACCCTTCATCGGCCTGTTCCACTTCGACATGCCGATGTACTGGCAGGAGCAGGGGGGCTGGGAGAGCCGCGAAACCGTGGCGGCTTATGCCGAGTACGCAGAGCTCTGCTTCAAACTGTTCGGTGATCGCGTCGCCTGCTGGATGACCTTCAATGAACCAGTGGTGGTGGTGGAAGGTGGTTATCTGTATGACTTCCATTACCCGAACCAGATGGACTTCAGACGGGCAGCCCAGGTGGCTTATCACATGATGCTGGCCCACAGCCTGGCGGTGAAGCGTTATCGAACACTATCCCTGCCCGGCCAGATCGGCATTGTCCTGAACCTGACCCCCTCATATCCGCGCTCTTCAAACCCGGCGGACTTGAAGGCCTCGTTCATTGCTGACCTGTTCTTCAACCGCGCCTTCCTCGATCCTGCGGTGAAGGGAGTTTATCCCCAGGAGCTGATCGATATCCTGCGCGAACACGATCAGATGCCCGTGGTGCAAAGCGGCGACTGCGAACTGCTGGCCGCCGGCAAGATCGATCTGCTCGGCATCAACTATTACCAGCCGCGGCGAGTGAAGGCACGCATGACGGCCATCAACCCGGACTCCCCTTTCCTGCCTGACTGGTTCTTCGAGAATTACGAGATGCCAGGCCGCAAAATGAACCCTTATCGTGGCTGGGAAATATATGAGCGCGGTATTTATGACATATTGATCAACCTGCGCGACAACTATGGAAATATTCCAAGCTATATCTCCGAAAATGGCATGGGTGTCGAAGGGGAACACAGATTCATTGGTGAAGATGGTCAGGTAAAAGACGACTATCGTATCGACTTCATTCGTGGCCACCTCCAGTGGATTCATACCGCCATTGCTGAAGGAAGTAATTGCCGTGGTTATCACCTGTGGACCTTTATTGACAACTGGTCCTGGATGAATGCCTACAAGAACCGCTATGGATTCATCAGCCTTGATTTGGAAAGCCAGCAGCGCACCGTCAAGAAAAGTGGTGAATGGTTCGCCAACGTCTCTCGTAATAATGGATTTTAAGGAGTCATAAATGATGGATCTTGAAGAAGCAGTCATGGGCATCATCGTCAATGCCGGTCAGTCTCGCAGTCTCTGTTTCGAAGCCCTGCGTCAGGCTCGTGCTGGCCAGTTCAGCGAAGCGGATGCCTTGCTGCTCCAAGCCACCGACGCAGGGAAGGCTGCCCATGCCGTACAAACCAAACTGATTGAAGCCGATGAGGGCGAAGGCAAGACCAAGATGACACTGGTCATGGTACATGCTCAGGATCACCTGATGACCTCCATTCTGTGCCGCGAACTGGCCACCGAACTGGTCGAGATCTATCGCCGCCAAGCCAGCTGATTTTAACTCATCGGATCGGGAGTCCGTGCTTTTGCCACCGTTATATACGGTGGCTTTTTTTATTCTGCTTATACCAACCAGTCGTCATGTATTTCATACCTTTTCAGGCAATTTCAAAAATATGAAACTGTCATGACGCGATACCAGTATAAGTTTCAATATATGTTAATGGCTATTCTTATGCTGCTTGTAGTCATCAATAAAACACTCATTAATAAACACACAGGAATTTGGATAATATGCGTAAACTTGGACTGATGTCAGTATTGCTGATGGCGGGAGGATTATATTCCACTCAGGCATCGGCATGGTGGTGGAGCAATCAGGATTGGCAGGTCTCTGATGGTTGGCGTAATGGAGGGTCAGAATTCGACTGCACCTGGCGCGCCGCCAACGTCTGGATGGAGTCCGGCATGGCCATCCTCCATGCGAAATCCGACAAAGGAAACAAGAGCTGCGCTGAGCTGCGAACCTACAACTACACCCGCAAGGGTCGTTATGAGGTGCAGATGCAGGCAGGATCGGTGCCCGGCACCATCAGCTCCTTCTTTACCTATACCGGAGATGCAGGCACCAGCTCTCACTATGAAGTCGACATCGAGCTGATGGGGGGCACCAACCTGCTCCATACCAACGTCTGGATCCAGGGGCGTCAGTATCCTCAAGACATCGATTTAGGCAAGTACGGCATGTCAATCTGGAATATGGAGCGCTACGCCTTTAATATCGATGCAGCGGGTGTCACTTGGCAGGTGTTCAGCCGCACCCAGAACAAATGGGTGAGCGTGCGCCGAGAGAGCCGCCCCGTCACCAGTTGGATGCAGGTTTTTGTGAACAACTGGATCAGCGCCAATCCCAGCTTCCCACCAAGTACCTACAACAGCCAACCTGTCTACGCCAAATACAAGTACGTCAACGTTACTCCATGGGAATGATAGTAGGCTACGTAGTGGCCTAATCATCCCGGACACCATTTTAGGTGGTACAGTCGCCACCATGACCTGAGGTGTTCAATGACAAGATTACGTCGCTCATTTACTGCCGAATTCAAACTCGAAGCCGCATCCCTGGTGCTCGACCAGGGATATTCAGTCCCCGAAGCAAGCCGTTCACTGGATGTCGGTGAAACCGTACTTCGCCGCTGAGTTCAGCAACTGCTTGAACCGATACATCGCCGCCTCTGCCAGCGAGCGCCGATTATATCCCGACATCTTCTTCCAGTGCGCCAGCCCTTCCTTGCGCATCTCCAGCACCGCCTCATTTCTCGGATGTCCCTTTTCCCATAACCCCGCGTTCTTGCGAGGCGGGATACAGGCTGTCGCCCCTTTGCGCGCGATAAGCTGATGGCTGGCTTTGCTATCATAGGCGCCATCCGCATAAACACGTCCCAGCTTGCGCCGCAGTGGGTTGAGCAAGGTCGGCAGCACCTCGGCATCATGGACATTTTCCAGCGAGACTTCCGCCGCCACGATATCGTGGGTCACCGGGTCTACCGCCAGGTGTAACTTGCGCCAGACCCGCCGCTTCTCAGCGCCGTGTTTTCTGACCTTCCACTCGCCTTCACCAAACACCTTCAGCCCGGTTGAGTCGATAACCAAGTCGGTAATGCGCCCCTTTGGGGGCTGTCGATAAGCGACCGTCACTGTGCGTGCTCGCTTGCTGACACAACTGTAATCGGGGGCACAAAGCGGTACGTTCATCAACTCGAACAGGGAGTCGAGTAGTCCTTGGGTGGCCCGCAGAGTGAGGTTGAAAATCCCCTTGAGCATAAGGAAAAGGAAGGTACAGATGATCTGGTCAGTGTAAAGCTGGCTGTGGCCCCGGCCCCCATGATGGCCGTGGTGAAACCAGTTGTTCATGGCCTCGGCATCAACCCAGAAGGTGAGTGAACCACGGTTAACCAATGATTTGTTGTATTGAGGCCAGTTGGTGATGGGGAGAAGCGACGTACCCATGATGCAGACTTGAAGAGGATGGTGGTGATCAGGTCACCGAGTCCTCAGTTAGTTCCATTCAAGCTGCATCGATTTGGGCAACAACGCCGGTGGCGACTGTAACACCTAAAATGGTGTCCGGGATGATTAGACCACTACACGCCGGGATGGAAGAAAAGAGGATGGAAACTGAAAAGTGGTAAGCAAGTGGCTAATAGATTGTTGGTCGAAGAAGTATATTCAGCATTCGCACGCATAAAAAACAAGGTTTCAATTGAGCGCGATTTTGGCCGTGCAGGAATTGAAGGTAATGAGATAGCGGACAAACTAGCAAACTTGGCGATCACTACCAACGAAGTGGAGCTCGCCAGACTCAATGATGATCTGTAACAATCTCACGTCACGACAGTGTCTAAAGAAGCCGGGGCGATTCAGTGAAAATAATCCAACTCATTGAAATTTAAAAATTAAAGTGTCAATTCTTGGCATAAGGCATTCTTTCTTTGAACCCTCATATAGCACACAATTATAACACCGTGTAAAAATCTTTATTTTTTCACTGTTCCCACTTTTTTCAAACAGGCGCTAAAATTTTTCTGGCGGATATGAAATGTGATGGACATCACGTTCCGCAATGTATCAATTAAGGATAACGGTGCTGCCGAATTAGGCAATACCGCATCGGAAAAGGAGCAAGCCTATGTCCTGGTTTCGTGATTTTGTAGAAGCAACGGTTGCCACCGCGGTAGTGATTGTCTCTCTGCCTGTGCTGGGCCCTGTGGGTGCCATCTCCTCAGCCGGGGTAGCTGTTGCGGTGGCGGTGGGTGCTGGCACCGCAACCGACAAGTACATGGATGAGAAGGGATAGTTACAAGCTAGCATACATCGTCTGAGCGACCGTCACTGGCACTCAGGCGTTGTTAGCGGCGGGCATGAGCTTGATATGTGAGAGGGAAAGAGCATGTTTACCAAGATGATGTGCAATGGATATTGCCTGTAGTGCCTTCACTGCTCCCGATACGCCTTCGTCAGCGAACCAAGTCTCAACCTTGTGAGTCTGCCCAATACTGTGACGCTGAGCTCCAATACTCTGTTCGTCCGTGCTTACTCTGAGATACCCAATCAACGCCACGATAGTCTCGACAGTGAGTACGACCGCCAAGACCCAGAAGAGGAGCAGCGCAGAGAAGTATATCGCCGCGAACATGGTTGCGGCTTTATGAATGAGCGCTGGAACCCATACTAGTTCCGATCAACATATGGTGACGTCGCCAATGAATGGCAAGCATATTTGAGTGATCTTGATATCTAAAGCAAGTCACTCCAGACCCCATCGGACTCGATCAACCTAACAAGAGCTTGCGCACTGAATCCCTCGGCATACAGAGTCTCTACCTCATTCCCAGCCTCAGCCTCATCCATCTCTTCAAACTCCCGCAGATAATGCGGTTCATCGCGCAAAGCGATCTCCATGATCTCGCGGGAGACGACGTGGAACCCATCGACAACCTCACCATCAAATTCAATCGACGTATCCACAACCCAGGCATGCAGGGCTGGCAGAGGATTAACATCACTCAGCAATAGAGCTGAACGCAACCCTTGGTCATTTTGCAGTGCTTGAAGCACAACCGGTTGCTTGCGCTTTAACTGCCTCGCCGCCTTGCGCAGGGTATTGGTTCGATGCAGCCAGACTTCATGGCGAGTTGAACGAATGAAGCCAGACTTGACCTCCAGCAGCAACGCAACCCCATCCAAGTGACAGATCAGGTCCACTTCGCCAGCATCGCGCTCATCACTCAGTGGCGGTTGGTAACCCACCACGACGTGGAATCCCCTCTGCCTTAGCGCTTCGGCAAGGGTATGTTCAATACGCTCCGTTTCGCTGCGCAGAGCTGGCCTGCGGTGTTCAACACGACGCAAGTTATTCACCGCAGCGGTCAGATTGTTCTGTTGACCGGCAACCCAGGGGAACTGAAAACTGTAGCGGCCAATCTTGTAGAACGGCCGCTCGTACAGTCGTGGTGACGGTATGCTTGGCGCTTGCCTTATCTGCGCGGATAGAGCCTGCAGATCACTGGTCCAGAACTTCAGGATGGCTTCGGCCGCCTCGGGGTCGCCCTTGGGATACTCAGGGCTGACGGTCCAACCACAAATACGACGGATCTTATCTTTCGGTTCCGACCAGGTGATGGGAAAGCGGTTCTCACCATGCACAAGTCCTTCAAAAGCCAATTGACCCAGAGCCTTCACTGCTACACCAGAGTCATCCATATAGCGCAGAAAAGGCTGGAGAAATGCCTGCTCGAAGAACACGGTTGTCAGCTCACTGGCTAATATCGCGTGGTGCAGGGCTACCTCAGCTCCATCGTTCAGTCTGACCCGTTCACCCAATCCGAAAATGGTCTGCAGGTAGAGCTGACTGCGAATGGCTTTTATGTAAGCAAGCTGATTCGCTTCGTGGTTTTCCGGCCTCCCTATGATTGCGCCAGCCATATCGGACGCTGCGAATTGCTCAATCGCGCGGTACATCCAGTAGTGCCAAAGCAACCTGCTTTTTCTCTCAGTACGCTGCCAGCGCTGTGAGCCCAAATCAGTTTTATTGAAGATGACCGGTTGTCCCGGCTTGAGCAGGTAACCGCAATCGCTGTCAAAACAGAACCAATTGATGGAATTCTCGTAGTCGATTCGCTCGCGCATAGCGGCAATAAGCAGGGCAACCGATTCGAGGTTGGCAACACACTCTCGCCCCACACCTGACGGTGGAAAAAGGAGTGGCGACAAATGACGCTTGAGAGAGCGGCCGAGAACCTCCTCTGTCAGTTGAAAATCACGCTCGGAACAATTCAACAGTTTGCGCGCGATAATCCGATCATAGACATCCCAATCTTCCGCACTGCTGTCTCTATCCTTAGCGGCACCAAGTTGCCCATAAGCTGTCACGCTCAAATAGGAAAGCAGCTCTAATAGCGTAAGCGACTTCAGGTGGGACTCAGCCAGTGCGATGGCTTTATCGAATGGTTCGAGTTGCTCAAGCAAGCGATCACAGACGCCGAAAAATTCGCACCAATCCTTGCTGACGAGATTGTCCCGAAGATGCCGCCAGAGCGGTGAATCGCTGCGTGTAAACAGCTTCGAGTAACGAATCGCCCAACGCAATACATCTGGATGACGAGCGGACAGATGATCCAGCAGCGCAGTGCTAATAGCATCCTCAAAATGCAAAATACGTCCCAGTGCCAAGCTTGCCAGTTGAGCACTTTCAAGATTGACTGGCTCCCACCAAAAGGATGCGGCAGCCAGTCCGGCAGCACGATTGCGAGTTGTGTATTTGCCGCTCGGACGCTGATCCAGAAAGTCGTGAAGGCACTCATCAAGTGCGGCGAATGGGGCAAGCTGCTGTGCATATCCAGCAAAACGAGTCTGGTAAAACTCCTGGCATTGCCGTTCCTGGCCTTGCATATCTGGTCATCCTTTTCCTGCCGTCGAACCTTGATATTCAAAGAGATTGAAATCAGCAGCTCATTTGAGGCCCGCAACAAGTCGGACAATCGGTATGGAAGGAAATAGTTAACACGTTTCCAAGAAGGGGGAAACAACTGATGAGGAGCCAAGAACTGGTAATTACAGATGTGGTAAGCAGGGCGGCAAATCAAAATGCCCCACAAATGCCCCACAGAACTGGGGGACCGGAAAAGCACAAGGGCCTAGCCGAAGCTAAGCCCTTGTTAAATGTGGTCGGTGTGAGAGGATTCGAACCTCCGACCCCTTCGTCCCGAACGAGATTGCCACGATGGCTTTGGGGCTTTCATTCGATCTCGCAAAATCAGTCATCCTAATCAACCTCGCTATCTTCGTCCCAGTTGGGTGGATGCACAAACGTTACTGTCGATTTCACCTGCATGCTCCCGTGGCTAAGGCCCGAATTTTCTCGCGCCCCCCCATCGCCGTACTTCTTGGGAGCCAACTTCGAGGCCAGCCATTTACGAGCATCGATCTGCAGGCGGGCACGAGCAATCACATCATGGTTAACTTTTACGTTCCCGTTGGCGTCGAGAAAGGTGTCATTACTGCTGTCATCGGCAATCTGGAGGATCTCGTCGGCCAGTTTGTCGGCCAGCTCCTCGCGCGCGCACGCGTACTGGTCCCTAAATTCTATGTAGCGTTCATCAGCCAACCAGCGCATCACCATAGATTTGGACGGCATGCCTGGACGCGCAAGCACTGCGCGTAGACTCACTCCATCAGCAATGGCGCTGCATATAGCCTCACCCAACTCGTTTGTGAATGTACTCCGACGACCTCTTGTTACCGTCTTGGGATTCGACGTATTGGTTTCCACAGTGGAAACCTGAGGAGTAAAAACTGGGATCATAACTTGAGTTGTAGAATCCACGTGTTCAGAGCCCCTGATAGGGGCCGTAGGCATACCTGAAGATGAGGTAGCGTTAACGGGTGTTATAACTCTTGACCATTTGTGCGTCTTGGCCCGCTTGTTAATGGCGGTATGTGAAATGCCGTGCTCTATCGCTATTTGGCGTACACTTTGGCGGCCAGCACAGTACGCGAGTTCGATACTGTGCCAGTCTGGGGAATCCGTTGTATGCATAGAGGAATAGGTCATAGGCGACCAGTATTTACGAAGGCGCAGGTTGATATCCAGCCCTACAGGGGGGAGGATGATAATCGTTGCCCGGATGTGCGGTAATAAATCAGTCTACCTTCCTTAGATGGAGTAGTAGATTACGCATCCGGCGCGAGGCTCCTCAGGGCAAGGCATTGCAGCCAGCAGCAGGAAATCGGTGTGTAAATGCCCCCTGCGCTCCACTTAGGCATATGATGTCCATCAGTAAAAACTACATCACCTTCCCAAGTTATTTATAGTTAATATTTAATTTCAATTACTTAATCACTCCATCCCCCTTTGTGTACCTTACCCTTGGCCGACGCCACCGCTACCTGAACCACCCGATCTACCTCCTCAGCACTGATGTTTGAAATCACCCCTTCCTGGAATCGACAGTATGCAGTCCCCGTATTACCGCTCCGGTTCAGACGCACACTCAGTTCTAAGAGCCCTTGGCGAGGAGAGTTCTCGTCATACACCTCGTCCCGGTACAAGCCAATCCAAATGTCGCAGTCTTGCTCGATCTGGCCAGTGTCACGGCTGTCGCTCGGCATGGGCCGCTTGTTGTCCCGAGATTCAAGACCACGATTGAGCTGAGTCAGCAGCACTACCGGGCAACCCATCTCCTTGGCCAGTTCCTTGAGTCCCTTGGTGATCGCCCCATACGCCAAGTCATTGCGTTCAGCCTTATCCGCCTTCATCAAGGTCAGATAGTCCACCGCAATCAATCCCAGTTGACCCAACTTACGGCGCAGACGACGACACTCCCTAACAATCTGGGACAGGCTCATACCCGACTGATCGGCAAGGTGAAGCTTGGAGTAGCCCAACTCGGCCGCTACAGAATAGGCCTTGTCGATCGATTGCTGGTCTTTCGCATGACTCAGCTCCTGCCGATTTATTCCGACAGCCTGCGCGATCATCACCTCGAACAGCTCAACACTGGTCATTTCCAGACTGAAACCAACAACCGGCAGCTTTTTCACCAAAGCAGTGTGGTTGCACAAGCTGGCCATCACCGTCGATTTACCCATTTTGGGGCGTGCCCCAATGCACACCAGCGCGGTCTTGTTGATCCCGGACGGGTAGAGCAACTTGTCGAGACTGTCGATCCCTGTCGCGTAACCGATCATCTCGTTAGGGTTGAGGTTAGAGCGGCGCTCCATCTCGTCACACCACTGGCGGACTATGTCTGAGGCTGGCGACGCTAGGGCCGACACACCATCAGAGCGCTTGCTGTCGATTTCCCCCAGCAGGCCATCCATGGTGGCGAACCGCTCTTCGGTCGAGCTGAATCCAGGATCCATCATCGCCCCAATACAATCCTGCAGCCTAGCCACAGCAAAGCGACGATCTGCATTTTGGCGCACGATGGCACCATAGGTAGTGATGTTGGCCGCACTCGGCGTGTTTTTGATGACTTCTATCAAGTAGGCCAAACCGCCAGCCTCCTCAATCAGCCCACTCTCATCCAAACGGTGGCTGACCGTATTGAGGTCAACAGGTTGGCGCGTAGCCACCAACTGTGAGATGGCGTCAAAAATGATCTGGTGCGGCCGGCTGTAAAAATCCCGCTCAGACAGAGAGAGCTCGTGGAAAGCTTCGGCGCGGATCATCAGCCCACCCAGCGTCGATTGTTCAGCTTCAAAGTTGTGCGGAGGGACCAATCCCAGAATGCTACTCGTCATCGAACCGCCCCTCCATTACGCCCAATATGCAGCGCTCGGTGATCAGAAAATCCAGATTCTTCCGTTTCCAGCTCGACCTGCCATCCTGCCGTGGTCGACTCTCACACATCCAGCGGCAGTTCTCGGCGATATATTCCAGGTACTTACGCCAGCGTTCTTCGGTAAACTTGAACTTGTGCCAGAAGTTACGAATTTTGGTCTTGCGTGCGTCGGTAAGCTCCCGTATTGCAGCCATCTCAGGCAGTACCTCGTGGTAGATATCCACGATGGCTTGAAAGGGTGTGTGTTTGCTCTGCTTGACCTGTTGTTGTTCGACTGTGGGGGCGTCAGCACCAGCTGATGCTCCATCAGTATTTTTCTTTTTTGTCTTTTTAGTAGTGTCTTTTGTGTGTCCGGGTTTCTCTGACAAGACTGTCATGGTTTCCGTGACACCATTTGTCATGGTTTCTCTGACAATGTCAGACTTCCTATGACACTCAGTAACTTCCCACTCACTCAGGCAATTGTTGGGACCGATTTTGCCCACCTCACGCACCAAAACCTTCATACGTAACAACGTGTTTTTGGCAAGACTGACCGCCTGGCGCGACATCCCTGTGCGCCGGGCAATCTGGCCGTCAGAAATGCGATCCACCTTCTTGTTAAACCCGAAGGTGCAGCGGGTAATGGCATGTATCACCTTCTGCTCATTCTTGGTGAAATCAGCCAAAATGATGGCGTCATAGAGCTCATTGGCAATCCTGGTAAAACCGTCAGCCAGTTGAGCCACACGGACAGCCGGTGGCTGAACTGGCGCGTGCTTGTCCGGAAACATATAAATATCAGCCATATTACACACCGTGTTTATCAACCAGTGCACGTACACGCAGCTCGATTTCTTTGTGAGTCAGCTCTTTCTCACGTTCAAGCAACAATGCCTTTTCCCTCGAGTACAAAACCCAAGACTCCTGAGGTGTGACGTCCTTGGTATCCGGCCTTACTACATCACCCATGTCTCACCTCCAATCACAGCAAGGAAACCATCAGCAGAGAGTAGGTAGTTCTTCTCCATGGTGAAGGGCATGTAGAGCAGCAAAATGAATTTCTTGAATGGGGAGGCCATTACGTAATCTCCCCTTCGCTCAATTTGGCAATGAATGCCTCAACAGCGGCAAGGTCGTAACGAATAGCCCGCGGTCCGATATGGACAGCCTTGGGGAAATTCGGATTATTTTTACGCCAGCGGTAGATGGTAGCCCGCGAGATTTCCAGTTTTTTACGCAAGCTTGCTTCGGAAATCAGCATCGTATTAGGTTGATTCATAAGATTGCTCCTTGGTTTTTTGCATTCGAGAGCAGTCTGAAGGAATGTCAACCTATGAGGCCAGCCCTACAGGGGTGAAAGCTTAATTGAGCCTGATCGCCCCCCTTTGGGGGCGTCTATGTCAACTCAACAATTTAGTGATTTATCTCGACAAGCAATTAATTAACGACATTATCAACCAGATAGAGCAGTGCTTGAGTGATGAGTCTCTAAAGAGTACTCTGCGAGATCTAACCAACCTGCGCGAGTCCTACAGGTGAGGGGATTCAGTGGATGGGACGTACAGGCATTCTATGGGGTTTGCGTTACGGGCTAGACAGAGAGCAATGTGACGTTCGAGGATGGGGCTCAAGAGTAGGATGAGCCAGACAGAAATGCCGCCTGACCCTAAACACCAGATTGGTCAACGACAGCTTTCCAAACTGCGACGTATACGAACATTCGCCGCGAAGCTACCCATCATTTACTCCCCAAGGTTTGCAGAGACACCAGGATCCATTTCAGTCTGCAGCAAGCGTCGTTCCCATAATTCCAAGGCATGACGCTTTTCTGGAAGATATTCATAACGATCATAGTGTTTGCTGGATACGTCATTCCGGGCGTGATTCTGGAGGCGGTCGCGCAGATCTTTGGCAATACCAAGCTCACCCATCAGGGTTTTACAGGTACGCCGGAAGTCACGGGGGATAAAATGCTCCATCTGGGTTCGTTTTCTGTAACGGTCGATAGCTTGGCTCAGTGATGCCATCGGCATAGGCTTATCCGACTGCAGGGCATGAGGAAAGATAAAAGGGCTATCACCAGCTAGCTCTTGTTGGAACCGAAGGACAAACAAGGCGCTATCAGTGAGTGGAACAATGTGGATACGCTTATTTTTTGAAATGTCGGCGGTAATGGTCAGAGTTTTGGCTTGCCAATCAATATTGGCCCAACGGGATTCAGCCAGTTCATTGGGCCTCTGACCTCCGGTGAAGAAACACAACCGGATCAGGTTGCGTAGGGTCGGGCCAAGGCTCGTTGGCTGCTCCATATCATCGAGTAGTTGACGGGTTTCGCTCCATGATAGGAATCGTTCTCCGACGCGCTCCGCAGCTTTCTGTTTGGGTATCGCGTCCACTGGGTTCATCACAAGGCCAAACTTAGCATCATCTATGAAGTTGGCAGGATCGTTGTCGTGCTTGAGGCCGTAATTGAAGGCTGCCATCAGGTAACTACGTACCCGGTTTGATTGGGTGCTTGCTCCCCGGCGTATCATGTGGGCCAAAATGATCTTGATATCATGAGCGGTCACATCCTTTGCTTTGGTCGTCTTGCTCAGATGCGGGTATGTCTCTTTTTCCAACGCCAACATCACAGCCGCATGGGTACGTTTACCGTCTTTCTTCATCTGTTGGGTATAGCTTTGGAATAACTGCCCTATGGTGCCTTGTTGCTCATGCTCTCGCTTGGCCTGCTCACGCTCTTTTGATTGTCGTTCTTGCTCATCTTTGGGGTCTAAACCATCTCGGATTGTCTGGCTCAAGGCCCGGGCTTTGTTGCGGGCATCGGCAAGGCACAGCGTGGGAAAACTGCCAAGTTGGATGAAGGCCCGCTTTCCTTTGCGCATGTAGCGGAAGACAAACATCTTGCCACCACTTGGAAGAACTTTGACCCCGAGCCCACCAGCCCCACGAGTACGGGTATCATCCATCCTGTAATAGGCATTGGTTTTCGCTGGTAGTGCAGCGATATCATTGGGCGTTAATGGCATAGTCGACAGGTCTCGCTAAAAGCACCCATGCTCAAATCATGGTGCTTTAATGGGTGCTTTTAAGATGAAGCTATCTGATATTTTACGAGATCTTATGAGACAAGCAAGTTTGCTATATGTATGTGTTTACTATGATTTTTGTATGCTTTCTGAAACGCAATGAGACATTGTGAGAATGTAAATTCTACGACTCATAATCGATTGGTCGTGGGTTCAAGTCCCCCAGGGGCCACCAAATTAGAAAAGGCCGCTCATCATGAGCGGCCTTTTTGCATCTGCGGATCGGGCAATGTCCAGTGATAAGCTCGATGAGGTCATAGAAAAGACCCGCCATGGGCGGGTCTGGGCAGGGTCCGGATCAGGCGCCTCACTCAGAGACAAGGAGCCTAATGCTGAGCCTCAGGTTTGCTCGTTGCTGCCGCTCTGGATGGATGAGCGACGCCCGATGGCAGGCAGCATCCGGGTAACCAGATTGCTGCGCTGGCGCCAGGAGGTGAAGACGATGGCCAGCAGATGCAGACCAATCAGTCCCTGCAGCGCCACCACGCACCACTCATGCCACTCGTCAGCCCCCAGTTCAAATCCCGTCTCGGTATTTTGAAACCAGCCGCTGCCAGCAGTGGCCAGCACAACCAGCCAGAGCGCCCACACGGCAAGCTTGCCGCTACCGTGATGACCCGGAGCCGGAGGCTGCCGCTCACGCATCTCGCGCGCTTGCTGGCGAAAATCCTCACCGCTGGGGATGAGGGCACCAAGGCGAGCGTAGCCACGGGCGAAAGTGAGCCCCCAGAGCAGACGCAAGGAGATCAGCCCAATGGCGCCGTAACCCAGCCACTCATGCCACTCCTCCCCCGCTTCGTTAACCCAGAGGTTGCCGATGCAGACTGCCGCCAAGCCCCAGTGGGTCAGGCGAACCAGCGGATCCCAGCGAAAGGGCTCACCCTTTTTGCTTGGCATATTTGTGGTACTCCTTCTTCAGGTCGTTGACCTTGGCCAGATGTTCGCGCGCCTTGGCCTCATCACCCGCCTTGAGTGCGGCCAGGCTGGCGTCCAGCTCGGTCTGTACCTCGTTCATCCCTTCAAGGAATTTCTCTTTCTTGGCGGCCGGCATGTTCTTCTGCTTGGCCACATCAAGCTGGGCCTTCATCTCGTTGATGTGCTTCTCCATGGTGGCTGCATCATCAGCCTTGACGGCCTGCTTGTAGTTGAAGCCAATCTTCTTCATCGGCTGTTCCAGATCACCCGCCACGGCAGGCAGGGTCATCAGGCCAAACATCAGGGGCAGCAGCAGGGGGCGGACGGTTTTCAACATGGGATTTCCTTATATAACGACATGCTCGAATTGTTAGGGGTACTTATGAATCCAAACAAGAATTCATCACCAGCATGATGCCATGACTCATGGTGAAACGTTTGTGAAAAATGCTGTTTTTTGTGGCAAATAGTGACAGATATGCCGCGCTTGTTTGCGCTTGGTAACTGATTGAACGCAGGTGACACGCACCATGGGGATGGTTGAAAGCGGTAAACAGGGACAAAAAACCCCGCCGTAGCGGGGTCTGAATCAGCTGGCCATTTGCGTGCGTCAGTTACTCCTGTTCGCGAGCAATGGCGCGCCAGCCGATATCCTTGCGGTAGAAGACGCCATCCCACTTGATGCGGCCAGCGAGCTGATAGGCACGCTGCTGGGCTTCTGCCACTGTGTGGCCGAGGGCGGTGGCGCACAACACGCGGCCGCCAGCGGTCAGGCTGGTATCGCCCTCCAGGCGGGTACCGGCATGGAACACCTTCTCGCCCGCCACTTCATCCACCGGCAAGCCGCTGATGGGGTGATTGGTGCTGTAATCACCGGGATAGCCACCCGCCGCCAACACCACGCCGATAGCGGCGCGGGGATCATAGATGGCCTCTTTCTGATCCAGATTGCCTGCGCAAGCGGCCAGGCAGAGCTCCACCAGATCGGACTGCATCCGCAGCATGATGGGCTGGGTCTCGGGATCGCCGAACCGGCAGTTGAACTCGATTACCTTGGGATTGCCTGCACCGTCGATCATCAGACCGGCGTAGAGGAAACCGGTGTAGACGTTGCCTTCGGCAGCCATGCCGCGCACGGTCGGCATGATCACCTGCTCCATCACGCGTCGATGTACCTCGGCGGTCACCACAGGCGCCGGGGAGTAAGCCCCCATACCGCCGGTGTTGAGGCCGGTATCACCGTCGCCAACTCGCTTGTGATCCTGACTGGTGGCCATCGGCAGCACGTGCTCGCCATCGACCATGACGATGAAACTCGCCTCTTCACCCTCCAGAAACTCCTCAATCACCACCCGGGAGCCCGCTTCGCCAAAGGCATTGCCGGAGAGCATGTCGCGCACCGCGTCTTCCGCCTCCTGCAAGGTCATGGCGACAATCACCCCCTTGCCCGCCGCCAGACCATCGGCCTTGATGACGATGGGAGCCCCCTTCTCGCGCAGATAAGCGAGTGCAGGCTCCACTTCGGTGAAGTTCTGGTACTCGGCAGTCGGGATGGCGTGACGGGCCAGGAAATCCTTGGTGAAAGCCTTGGAGCCTTCCAGCTGGGCTGCGGCAGCCGTCGGGCCAAAGATCGGCTGACCGGCGGCGCGGAAGGCATCCACCACCCCTTTCACCAGCGGCGCTTCCGGCCCGACGATGGTGAGGCCGACCTGCTTCTCTTTGGCAAAGGCCAGCAGCCCTTCGATATCGGTCGCCTCGATGGCGACGTTCTCGACACCCGGCTCAAGCTGGGTGCCTGCATTGCCCGGCGCCACAAAAACGTGACGCACCAGCGGGGAGTGTTTGGCCTTCCAGGCCAGAGCGTGTTCACGGCCACCGTTGCCAATGATCAGTACTTTCATCGTATCGCTCGCTTCTATTTGTGGTCACTGGACGGCCACCCGGGCCGTCAGTCAGTGGAAATAGTCAGTTGAAAAGAGACAACAAAAGGGCCGCCATCGGCAGCCCCTGACCCATCAATGACGGAAATGGCGCATGTTGGTGAACACCATGCACATGCCGTGTTCGTCGGCGGCATCGATCACCTCCTGATCGCGCATCGAGCCACCCGGCTGGATCACGCAGGAGATACCGGCCTGCGCGGCAGCATCGATACCGTCGCGGAACGGGAAGAAGGCATCGGAGGCCATCACGGAGCCCGCCACGGTCAGCCCTTCATCCGCCGCCTTGATACCGGCGATTTTGGCCGAATAAACACGGCTCATCTGGCCTGCGCCGACGCCGATGGTCTGGCCATCTTTGGCGTAGACGATGGCGTTGGATTTGACGAACTTGGCCACTTTCCAGCAGAACAGCAGATCTTGCAGCTCTGCCTCGGTCGGCTGGCGCTTGCTGACCACGGTCAGATCACCCAGCGTCACCATGCCGAGATCCCGCTCCTGTACCAGCAGGCCGCCGTTGACGCGCTTGAGGTCAAAGCCTTGCGCCGGTGCCGTCCACTGACCGCATTCGAGCAGACGCACGTTCTGCTTGGCAGCGACCGCATCGCGGGCCTCCTGGCTGACGGTGGGGGCGATGATCACTTCGACAAACTGGCGGGCCACGATGGCTGCCGCAGTGGCGCCATCCAGCTCGCGGTTGAAGGCGATGATGCCGCCAAAGGCGGAGGTGGGGTCGGTCTGGTAAGCGCGATCGTAGGCACTCAGCAGGTCGCTACCGATGGCCACGCCGCAGGGGTTGGCATGCTTGACGATGACGCAGGCCGGCTCGTCGAACTCCTTCACACACTCCAACGCCGCATCGGTATCGGCGATGTTGTTGTAGGAGAGCGCCTTGCCCTGCAGCTGGGTAGCGCTGGAGACAGAACCCGGCGCGGCATGCTCTTCGGCGTAGAAGGCGGCTGCCTGATGGCTGTTTTCGCCGTAACGCATGTCCTGCTTCTTGATGAACTGGCTGTTGAAGGTGCGCGGGAAGCGGGACTCCTCGTCACCCTCCTTGTTGTCACCGTAAGAAGGAACCATGGTGCCGAAATAGTTGGCGATCATGCCATCGTAGGCAGCGGTGTGCTCGAAGGCAGCGATGGCCAGATCGAAACGGGTCGCCAGTTTCAGGCTGTTGCCGTTGGCATCCATCTCGCGAATAACCCGATCATAGTCGGCAGCTTTGACGACGATAGCGACATCTTTATGGTTTTTGGCGGCAGAGCGCACCATGGTCGGGCCGCCGATGTCGATGTTCTCGACTGCATCGGCCAGGGTGCAGCCCGCTTTGGCAACGGTAGCAGCAAAGGGATAGAGGTTGACGACAACCATGTCGATGGGGGAGATAGCGTGCTGGGCCATGATGGCGTCATCCTGATCCCGACGGCCGAGGATGCCGCCATGAACCTTGGGATGCAGGGTCTTGACTCGGCCATCCATCATTTCAGGGAAACCCGTGTAGTCGGAGACCTCGGTCACCGGCAGACCCGCCTCGCCAAGCAGCTTGGCGGTACCGCCCGTGGAGAGCAGGGCAACACCACGCTCGTTGAGTGCCTTGGCAAATTCCAGAATGCCAGTTTTGTCAGACACACTCAGCAGTGCACGGCGAATGGGTCGAGCTTGTTCCATCACACTATCGTCCTCAACATAACGGGGACCGTTCCATGGGAGGCGAGGCTCAACACAGAGAGTCCCCAAATAAATGGAAGTGGGGGATTTCGCAAACCACTCTCGCCCCGACATCCGGCAAAAGCGTTTTAGGAAATGCCCGCTTGGTGCGGCGCTCTGTTATGGGCGCGTATTCTACACAAAAAATGTGACCTGTGGTGGATTTTTTGAAACGGCAAAGCCTTATTTGGCGTGACGTTAAACGTTTTCCACTTGATTTTCTCGAAACGTTTGCACTTTCAGTGTTTTATGGAAAAAAGGGTCGCCAGGAGATGTTTATCTGCCCCTTTTATGCCCTTGGCTGGCAATCCATGGGCAAAGGGGTGATAGTGGATTCCGGTTTTTGTGGCGGCATACATTCAAGGGGAGAGAGAGCATGTATCGGATCGGTGAACTGGCCAAGGCGTGCGGGGTCAAGGCAGATACCCTGCGTTTTTACGAGAAGAACGGGCTTATCTCACCGGGGATCCGCAACGAATCCGGCTACCGCCTCTACAGCGAACAGGACAAGCGGCGGCTGGAGTTCATCATTCGCGCCAAGTCGGTCGGATTCTCGCTGGCCGATATCGGCGAGCTGCTCGACCTCGATACCAACAAGGCCAAAGTCACCTGTCAGGAGGTGAAAGCGGTGGCCGACACCAAGCTGGCCCAGGTGGAGCAGAAGATCATCGAACTGACCCGCTTTCGCGACAACCTGCGAGAGCTCTCCAATATCTGCTGCGGCGGGCCGCGATCGGCGGAGCACTGCGCCATCCTCGAGACGCTGGAATCTGGCGCCCCGGCCCATCACGAGCATCACAACCACGACCAGCATGACCCGGTTCACGGCTGACATGGTATGCCTGACTGAGCGTGCCTAGCTCAGTGTGACTGACTCGGCGCGCCAAACGCATTGCTCCGGCGGCGATTTGGTGACAAAATCGCCGCGTTTTTAACCGGTGCCAGTGTATCCGGTTGCCGGGCGCTAGCCTGAACAGGCGCCCGCAGTGAAAACCGCCATCCAGACACAAAAATCAACACACCAAGAGAAAAGAAGAGGAGCCATCATGGCCAAAATTCGGGTCGACCAACCCGCCCTCCCCCGTGAGGAAAATGCGCAAGGGGGCCACTATGCCCATCAGCGCGGCGAGATAAAGGATAACCATCTGCACGCCCTGCTCTCCGATCCCCTGTTTCGCAGCCGGGTCGAGCGCAACAAGAAGGGTAAGGGGAGTTACCAGCGCAAGGCCAAATTTGGCAAGCGGTGGGAGCCCGGCCAACAGCAGATGATCCGCGTCTGCTGCTGAGCGGGTTTCTACCGCGCATAAACAATCAGGGCGCCATTGGCGCCCTGATTGTTTTGACAGAAGAAGCGATTTGACAACGCCAACTAACAGCCTCAGCAGGCCGCTCACTCATCCATAAAGAGTTCGAGCAACACGTTGAGATAGCGATGGCCGAGAGAAGTGAGCTGCCAGCTATCCCCCAGATCCTCGATAAGTTCCTTGCTCCGTGCGATGGCGAGCACTGTCTCGACCCGCTCCAGCGGCAAGCCGGTATAGGCCTCGAACTCCGCCTTGGGGGCCGGTTCAAACAGGCGGAAGCGGTTCATAAAGTATTCGAGCGGCAGATCGTCTGCCGTCACCTGCCACTGCTCGTCCAGATAGGGGCGACTCTTGTCCAGATACCCTTTCGGATGCTTCACCTTGGCGGTGCGCAGGATCTGTTGGTTCGCGAGATCAGTCACCTTGCCGTGGGCGCCACAGCCGATCCCCAGATAGTCGCCGAAACGCCAGTAGTTGAGGTTGTGATGGCACTGATAGCCCTCTTTGGCGTAAGCCGAGATCTCGTACTGGCGATAACCGCTGGCGGTGAGCATGGCGTGACCCTGCTCGTAGATGTCCCACAGGGTGTCATCTTCCGGCAGTGTGGGCGGCTTGGAGGCAAACGCCGTGTTCGGCTCTATGGTGAGCTGATACCAGGAGAGGTGCGGCGGTGCGCAGTCGATCGCCTGCTGCAGGTCATAAAGGGCATCGTCCAGACTCTGATCCGGCAGACCGTGCATCAGATCCAGATTGAAGGTAGGCAACTTGATGGCATGGGCCAGTGCGGCGGCCTTGCGCGCCTCTTCCGGGCCGTGAATGCGGCCGAGGCGGGTCAGCTTCTCCTGCTGGAAGCTCTGCACCCCGATGGAGATACGGTTGATGCCAGCGCGCTGGAAACCGGCGAACTTGTCCGCCTCCACCGTGCCCGGGTTGGCCTCCATGGTGATCTCGCAATCTGCGGCGAGCGGAATGCGGGCCCGCACCCCGTCCAGCAAGGCTTGCATCGCCTCCACCGTCAACAGGCTGGGGGTGCCGCCGCCGATAAAGATGGAGGAGAGCGGCCGCCCTTGTGCCCACTTCAGATCCTGATCCAGATCCTCCAGCAGAGCGGCGACATATTCGAGGTGAGGCAACTCCCCCTTCTGGGCATGGGAGTTGAAGTCACAGTAAGGGCACTTCTGGACACACCAGGGCACATGAATATAGAGAGAGAGCGGCGGCAGTTGCAGCATGGGGCTTCCAATAAAACGGGGGCTCAAGGCCCCCATTGTAGATGACTATGTGTAATTGACCGTGTGTAACCGACAAGGTGGCGAAGTGACTCAGTGCGCCGCAGCCAGCGCCGCTTTGAGTTTGGCCAGCGCCTGACCGCGATGGCTCAGCTGGTTTTTCAGCTCGGCGGGCATCTGGGCGGCGGTGCAGTCGTGATCCGGCACGAAGAAGACCGGGTCATAGCCAAAGCCATGTTGACCGCGCGGCTCGTCGATGATCATCCCTTCCCAGCTCGCCTGACAGATGATGGGGGTGGGATCATCGGCGTGACGCATATAGACCAGCACACACCAGAAACGGGCGCTCTTCAGGTACTCGGGGGCACCTTTGAGCTCGCCGAGCAGCTTCTCGATGTTGGCCTTGTCGCCGGCACCCACACCGGCAAAGCGGGCGGAGTAGACGCCGGGGCGCCCTTGCAGCAGATCGACTTCCAGACCGGAATCATCGGCCACGGCGGGCAGACCGGTAATGCGGGCGGCGTGGCGGGCCTTGATGATGGCATTCTCGACGAAGGTGGTGCCGGTCTCATCGGCATCGGAGACCGCAAACTCGCTCTGTGGGATCACCTGGATCTTCATATCGGCCAGCATGGCGGCCAATTCCTTCACCTTTTTCTGGTTACCTGTTGCCAGGACAAGCTTGTTCATCGAGCACCTCCGCAAAAATAATCTGCGCATTCTATGCGGCGCAAGCGTTTAGTAAAAGCGCCAATTACACCCGCTGTGATGGGGTTACGGGGGATTTGCCGCCATCGAATAACCAGCTTTTTAATACATGTTTCCATAATGGAATAACCAAAGTGATTAAATACCATTTCTATTCATTACTGTGAGTCAGTAGACTCGCGCCCCAATTCATTAACCTGGCTGACTAAAGAGGTGACAGATGCCATTGATACTTTTGCTCGTACTACTGGTGCTGTTCAGTCCGCTGGCTATCGACATCTACCTGCCCGCCATTCCGCAGATGGCCGAGCAGCTGGGCGCCGAAGTAACCCTGATGCAGGGCACCATCACCTGGTTCCTGTTCAGCATGGGGCTGGGGCAACTGCTTGTTGGCCCGCTGGCCGATCGCTACGGTCGCAAGCCTATCGCGCTGGGCGGCGTGCTGCTCTATGGCCTGAGCGCGCTGGGGGCCGGTTTTGCCGCTAGCCTCGGCGAATTGATGCTGGCCCGGGTGCTGCAGGGCTTCGGCGCCTGCGCTACTTCGGTCGCCGCCTTCTCGGTGGTGCGTGACAGCTATGGCCCGAAAAAGAGCGGTCAGATGATCTCCTATCTCAATGGCGCCATCTGCTTTATTCCTGCGCTGGCCCCCCTGCTCGGTGGCTGGCTCACCGCCAAGGCGGGCTGGTCTGCCAACTTCTGGTTTATGGCCGGTTATGCGCTCATCGTCGGCAGCTGGCTGATGTGGCGGATGCCGGAGACCCGCCCGGAGGAGACCCGCAGTGAAGGGGCCCTCATCAGCTGGTCCCGCTATAGCCCGGTGCTGCGCTCCCCCAGCTTCCTGTTCAACGCGTCCCTGTGCATGCTGGCGATGGCGGTGATCCTCGCTTATGTCACCGCCGCACCGGTGCAGCTGATGGTGAAACTGGGGCTCGATATGAGCGGCTTTAGCTACTGGTTTACCGCCAACGCCGCGCTCAACATTCTGGCCTGCTTCATGGCGCCGCGCTTTATCGCCAAGGTGGGGCCAAGACGCACCCTGCGTATCGGCCTGCTGGTACTGATGCTCTCGGCCATCACCCTGACCCTCGCGATGCACATCGAACATCCGCTGGCGATGATGGGGCCGGTATTCCTCTCCAGCATCGGCTTTGCCATGATTCTGGGCTCGGCCGCCGGGATGGCGCTGGCACCATTCGGCCACTGCGCCGGTACCGCCGCCGCCCTGCTCGGCCTGTTCCAGATGAGCGGATCCGGCGCGTTGGTTGGCCTGACCGGCGCCCTGATGCACGACCCGCTGAGCCAGCTGGCGCTGCATATGTGGCTGCTGCTGCCGCCCTTGGTGATGCTGATGACCCGACGCGGTCGCCGCTTGTGTTTGCAATAAATCCTGTGCTCTGATGGGCACACTCAGGGGGCCATCGGCCCCCTTCTCGTTTGTATCGCCTTTACAACGAATGGCCATCCGGCAGAGAGCCTGCGATGGCAACCCCACTCACTCGATGTCAGCGGAGAACTCCCGATGAGCCACACTCTCAACGCAGCCCTGGTGGGCTATGGCTTTGCAGGCAAGACCTTTCACGCCCCCTTCCTCTCCACCACCCCGGGCTTGTCCCTCAGTTGGGTGGTGAGCCGCGATGCCGCCAAGGTGCAGGCCGATCTGCCCGGCTGCCGGGTCGGTTCACTGGAGGAGGTGCTAAGCGATGAGACCGTCGATCTGGTGGTGATCGCCACCCCCAACGACACCCACGCTCCTCTGGCCCGCCAGGCGCTGCTGGCAGGCAAACATGTGGTGATCGACAAGCCCTTTGCACTGGATCTGGCCGAGGCGCAAGCGCTGGTCGAGCTGGCCGAAAAGCAGCAGCGGCTGCTCAGTATCTTCCACAACCGGCGCTGGGATGGAGATTTTCTTACCGTGCGCCGTTTGATTGGCGAGGGGACGCTGGGGCAGATCGCCCAGTTCGAATCCCACTTCGATCGCTATCGCCCCGAAGTGCGCCAGCGCTGGCGCGAAGCGGGTGGCCCGGGTTCCGGCCTCTGGTTCGATCTCGGCCCCCATGTGCTGGATCAGGCATTGCAGCTGTTCGGCCAGCCGGACTGGTTGCAGGCCGATCTGGCCGAGCAGCGCCCCGGCGCACTGGCGGACGACTACTTCCATGTGGTGCTGGGTTACGGTGCTCTGCGGGTTATTCTGCATGGCAGCAGTCTGGTCTCGGCCACCATGCCGCGCTTTGTCATTCACGGCAGCCAGGGTTCGTTCGTGAAATTCGGTATGGATGTGCAGGAAGATCAGCTCAAGCAGGGCAAGCGGCCACCGGCGGCTGATTGGGGCATGGATAGCGAACCCGGTCAGCTCAGCCGCATTGTCGATGGTCAGTTACAGCAGCAGAGCGTAGTGGGTGAGGCGGGGGATTATGGCGCCTACTATCGCGGTGTCTGCGCCGCCATCCAGGGCGAAGGGAGCAACCCGGTGCCAGCAAGTGAAGCGCTGGCGGTGATGGCGCTGCTGGATCTGGCCCGTCAGAGCCACCTTGAGGGAAAACGGCTGCCCTGTCAGAAGCTGTCTGACTAAGGTGTGGGCCATCGGCCGCGCTTGAGCAACCTTGACCTTGCTAAACCGCCACAAGATGGCAGTAAAGCGGTGTTTCATTGTGCAATTAGTGCCATTTAACGGCATCTTGTATTGATATCAGTCGTTGCAGTGGAGCTTTTTATCCACGGCACGAAAAAATGTCATTGTGATATCCGTTTTCATCGGTAACTAATGGGGCTATATTGCGCCCGCCTGCTGCCTCCCGGCTTCTTGTTTCAATACCGGGCAACGGTGGGCGCTGTGATGGTTGCACAGACCATCTCTCCATCTTTTTTTGAGGGAATGCACATGAACAAAGTACTGGTAGCCGGTATCCTGGGTCTGATGTTGACTGCTTGCGGTCAGAAAGAAGAAAAAGCTGCCGCTCCTGCTGCTGCTCCGGCCGCCGAAGTTGCTGCCACTGTAGAAAAAGCCGCTAGCGAAGCCACCTCTACCGTAGAGAAGGCCACCTCCGAAGCGACTGCAACCGTAGAAAAAGCTGCTACCGAAGCCGCTACCAAGGTTGAAGCTGCAGTGAGCGATGCCAAGGCCAACTAAGCCTGCACCTCATTCGAAGACGGGTCCGAAGGCAACTTCGGGCCCGTTTTTTTATCTGTCGTTCAGGGGGCCGGATTAATCAGCGAGGTGAGGATGTGATCCTCCCAGCGGCCATTGATCATCAGATATGCCCGCGCGAATCCCTCCCGCTCGAAACCGAGCCGCTCCAGCAAGGCGCCACTGCGCTGATTGGCAGGCATATAGCAAGCCATGATGCGATGCAGATCGTGCTCCCGAAACAGGTAGTCGATGGCGGCTGACAGCACCTCTCTCATCACTCCCTGCCCTTGATGCTGCTGGTCGATGGCGTAGCCCAGATGACACGCTTTGAAGACCCCCATCAGGATATTGCTGAAGTTGCAGGTGGCGATCACCCGCTCGCCAGCCGGATCGATGGCCACCAGATTGACGCCGGTGCCGTTGAAGAACTGGCTGTAGCTGTCCTGCAGCCGGGCATGCCAGTAAGAGAGGGTGTAAAAGTGCTCGTCCCGAAGCGGCTCCCAGGGGGTGAGATGGTCACGGTTGCGCCGGTAGAAGTCGAGCATCATGGGGGCCTGATCCGGCGACAGTATGGTCAGGTGGGTGCGGGCCGTCTTGATATGTGGCAGCGCCATCAGGACTCCCTCTGCCTTAACCACTCATCGCGCAGCAGGCTGTAGTGGGCATGGTCCACAATCCGGTTGCCCAGCCGCTCTGCGCGCCGGGTCACCCCCTCAAGCTGCATCCCGAGCCGTTCACAAACAGCCCTGCTGGGCTCGTTATCGGTGGCGGCGCTGATCTCCACCTTCTCCATCCCCATCTCTTCGAAGGCGTGGTGGATCAGGGCCTGACAGGCACGGGTGATGATGCCGTTACCCTGCCAGCGCTCCACCAGCCAGTAGCCGATGACCACCTTGCCAAGGTCGTGATCGATGCTGTTGTAACCTATGACTCCCACCACCTCCCCCTGATACTCGATGGCGGTGGTGAGCCCCTCGCCCCGGGCGAACTTCTCGATGGCACTGCGAATGAAGAGGGCGCTGTCAACGGGGCGCTGGATCAGTGGCGGCCAGGGTAGCCACTGGGAGAGGTACTCCCGGTTGTCATTGCAGAGGGCAAACAGTTCGCTCGCCATATCGGGCTGCAAGAAGAGCAGCGCAAGCTCGTCGTCCAACTGCCATGAAAACATGGGATTCTCCTTTCAAATCAGTGATCAAATAGCGAACCAGCCACCCAATGTAGCCAATCGCCACTGGCCGCGCCAGCCACTTTTACGGCCCCCCTCCGGCAGGCTTCGCAGAGGGTGACAGCGCACGTACTCTCCTCCCTCAAAAGAGGAGGGTGGGAGTCTGAAACCGGATAATGCTCTCCACATGACGCCGATAAATGCCCCCCAAACGGCACTTTGGCAGATCCTGCTACCCCTTTGTGCTGCGCTGTCACTTTTGACAGGGGGCACTTTCCCCCACCGGCACTAGCTTCAAAACGCCCGACCTTCGGTCGGTTTATCAACCTCATCGATTTAAGGAAAGAAGAGATGAATAAAATTTATCTGGCCGTTGCGCTGGCCTGCTGGGGAAGCGCCGCACTGGCGGCGCAAGAGGTAGAGATCAACGTAACGGCAAACGGCATCCGGGCCATGACAGGCCTCAGTGCCGCGAGTGGTACCTTGCAGCTGGAAGATGGCGAGTTTCGTCAGGTGCGGGTGGTCAAGCTGCCCAATGGCCAGCAGCGGATCCGCTACGAGCAGGTCTGGAACGGCATCCCGGTAATGGGTCAGGTGGTGGTAGCTGACAAGAGCCTGAACGGCCAGCTGCAACAGGCCAGCGGGCGCATGCTGCGCCAGATCGATCAGGATGTGGCAAGCCCGGTCGCCACCCTCTCGCCACAGGATGCCGCCAGCAAGGCCAAGGCGGGCAGCAAGGGGAGCAACGAGCAGGTCAAACTCTACGTGATGCAGGATGAGAACGGGCTGGCCCGGCTGGTTTATCAGGTCTCCTTCATCGCCGAAGGTGACAAGCCGAGCCGCCCCTTCGTCATTCTTGATGCCCAGAGCGGTGAGGAGCTCAAACGCTGGGAGGGGATCAACCACAAGGACGCCAGCGGCCCGGGGGGCAACATCAAGACCGGCAAATACGTCTACGGCACCGACTTTGGCCCGCTCATCGTGGATGACAACTGCCGGATGACCAGCCCCAACGTCGATACCATCAACCTCAACCACGCCACCTCAGGCGGTGCCATCCACCAGTTCACCTGCCCGGAGAACCGGGTCAAGGAGATCAACGGCGCCTATTCGCCCCTCAACGACGCCCACTACTTCGGCAACGTGGTGTTCGACATGTACCGCAACTGGTACAACACGGCGCCCCTCACCTTCAAACTGAAGATGCGGGTTCACTACAGCAAGAATTACGAGAACGCCTTCTGGGATGGCAGCCAGATGACCTTCGGTGACGGCGCTACCACCTTCCACCCGCTGGTGAGCCTTGATGTGGCGGCTCACGAGGTGAGCCACGGCTTTACCGAACAGAACTCCGGGCTGATCTATTCAGGACAATCCGGCGGCATCAACGAGGCCTTCTCCGATATGGCGGGTGAAGCGGCCGAGTTCTACATGAAGGGGAGCAACGACTGGCTGGTCGGCGCCCAGATCTTCAAGGGCAACGGCTCCCTGCGCTACTTCGAGGATCCGACCCGGGATGGCAGGTCCATCGGCCATGCGGCGGATTATCAGGAGGGGATGGATGTACACCACAGCTCCGGGGTCTATAACCGCGCCTTCTACCTGCTCGCCACCAGCAGTGGCTGGAACACCCGCAAGGCATTTGAAGTCTTCTTGCTGGCCAACCGCCTCTACTGGGGCGCCAACACCAACTATCAGCAAGGGGCCTGCGGCGTCAGCCGGGCGACCGCCGATCTGGGTTACAGTCAGGCGGATGTGGCACGGGCCTTCCAGACCGTCGGGGTCGATGCCAGCTGCGGCAGCACGCCGCCACCGAGCGACAACGTGCTGCAAAACGGCGTGCCGGTGAGCAACCTCGCCGCCAGCAAGGGTGGCAAACTCAACTACACCCTGAACGTACCGGCGGGCACCAGGTCGCTGCAGATCAGCAGCAGCGGCGGTACCGGTGATGCCGACCTCTACGTCCGCTTTGGCAGCGCCCCCACCAGCAGCAGTTACGACTGCCGCCCCTACAAGGGGGGCAATAACGAAAGCTGCTCGTTCACCAATCCCAAGGCGGGCACCTGGCATGTGCAGCTGTCAGGGTTTGCAGCGTTCAGTGGCGTGACCCTCAAGGCCAGCTACTGATCCACCCGGTGCGGGCCTTGTCCCGCATCGCTCTACTCATTGCGCCACCGTTTCGCCAGCGTGCGGGCGGTGGCCAACACGGTTTCCCGGGCCGGGTTGGGCCGCTTGCCACCTCGCCAAGCCATCATCACATCCCAATGCTCTTGCGGCAGATTGCGCACATCGAGCCTGACCAGCCGCCCCACCTCCAGATCCCGCTTGATGGCCAGCTCCGGCATCAGGGTGATAAACCCGTGTTCCAGCGCCAGATCCCGCGCCGCACTGGCGGGCTGCACCGCATGCAGGGGGCTGGCGGCCCGCCGCAGCCGCCGCAACTGCTGGATAAAGACGTCACACCCCGGCCCCCATACCTGAGGCGCCAGCCGCTGGTCGGCAATATCCTCCAGGGTGAGGCCGTGACAACCGGCCAGCGGATGCAATGGCGAGGCGATAGCGATAATGGGGGAGCAGCAGAGCAGCTCCATCTGCAGGCCAGCAACCGGCGGGCGCTTGAGTACAAAGCCGATATCGGCCTCCCCGGTCAGCAGCGACTGCATGATCTCGCCGGAGTGATCCGTGGTGCAGCGGATTTCGAACGGCTCGTCCACCAGCTCCATCAATAGCGAGCCAAACACCACCGAAGTGAGGGATGGCAGGCTGGAGAGACGGATACAAGGTAGCGCAGGCGCCCCCTGCAGTGCCAGCCGCCCTTCGCTCAGGATCGCCAGCGCAGAGCGGGCCGATGGCAGAAACTCCTCGCAGGCACGGGTCGGCGTCACCCCGCGCCGATGACGCTGAAACAGCGGCGCCCCGAGGCTCTCCTCCAGCTGGGCAATCCGCTGGCTCACGAGCGGCTGTGACCAGCCACGAATGGCCGCCGCCTGACTGAAGCTGCCCAGCTCGGCCACATCCAGCAGCAGTTGCAGATCGTCCAGATCCATAGACATAAATAATCCTGATATGAAATATAGGTAGTTGTCGTCTACCACTATATCTAAACCCTCTCCAGAATGAAGGTATCTGTGAATGAGAGGGCGTTATGGTCGATAGGGCGAGGTTTTGGGGGCGTTGGTTTCTGGCGCTGGATACCACACTGGTGATCCTGGGTTTCTTTGTGGTGATGCCGATGATCAGCCTGCGCTTCGTCGATCAACTCGGCTGGGCGGCCGGTCTGGTGGGGCTGGCCCTCGGCCTGCGCCAGCTGACCCAGCAGGGACTGGGGATCTTCGGCGGCTCCCTCGCTGACCGCTTTGGCGCCCGCCCGCTCATCGTCACCGGCATGCTGTTGCGCGCCGTCGGCTTTGCCACCCTGGCCTGGGCCGACAGCGGTGCCATGCTGATCTTCTCCTGCTTCCTCTCCGGACTGGGCGGTTGCCTGTTTGACCCGCCACGGGCCGCACTGGTGATCAAATTTACCCGTCCCCATGAACGGGGCCGCTTTATCTCCCTGCTGATGATGCTGGAGAGCGCGGGAGCCGTCACCGGTGCCCTGCTAGGCAGCTGGCTGCTGCGCTTTGACTTCACCTATGTCTGCCTGCTGGGTGCCGGGCTCTTCACCCTGGCGGCCCTGTGCAACTGGACCCTGTTGCCCGCCTACCGCCTCTCGGTCAAACCGACTCCGATGCGGGAAGGGTTGGGGCAGGTGCTGGCGGATCGCGCCTTCTGCCGACTGGTGCTGATCCTGAGCGGCTACTACATGCTGTGGGTACAGGTGATGCTGATTTTCCCCATTCTGGTCAAGCAGCTCTCTGGCACCACCACGGCAGTGGGCTGGATGTACAGCCTGGAAACGGCGCTGTCACTGGCGCTGCTCTACCCTATCGCCCGTTTCAGCGAGCGGCGCTATCGGCTGGAGAGCAGGCTGATGGCGGGTATCCTGCTGATGACGGTGGGGATCGGGCTGGTCGCTTTCGTCAACACCCTCTCCGGCATCTTCGTGCTGCTGGCCTGCTTCTATCTGGGGATCATCATCTGCGAACCGGCCCGGGAGACCCTGATGACCCGGCTTGCCAACCCCACAGCCCGCGGCAGCTACATGGGCTTCAGCCGCCTCGGGCTGGCGCTGGGGGGCATGACCGGCTACGTGGGCGGCGGCTCCCTCTATGACTTCTCGCTGCAACAGGGACAACCTGCCCTCCCCTGGCTGGTGCTGGGCACCATAGGCGTCGCCACCATGTTGCTGCTCGCCCGCTGCTTCTCCCGCCGCCCGGAGCTGACCATCAGAGCCGCCGCCTGACGCCCCCCTGCCTACGGCAGCCCCGCCAACGGTGCTGCAGCTTACCCCATATTCTGCAAGCCATCACAGCAAAAGGTTGCGAATTACAACTTTTACGCTATTTTAGTTGTCATGCACAACTAAAAAGGAAACCACGATATGGATCCCCGTCCCCTGCGCGCCCTGTCGCGCGATCTGGTTCGCGAACTCGGCATGCTCTCCCAGCAGTGCGGCAATCTGGCCCTCACCCCCATCGAGGCTCACCTGCTGATCGAGCTGGAAAACGCCCCGGCCACCAATCAGCAGCTGGCAGAAAAGCTGCACATCGACAAATCCAACGCCAGCCGTCCGCTGGCACGCCTCGCCGAGCGGGAGCTTATCAGCTGGCACCCGCACCCCTCCGACGGCCGCAGCAAGGAGGCCCGCCTCACCGTCAACGGTCAGGGGATGCTGCTGGAGTTGCACCGGGAGATGGACGGGGCGATGGAAGAGATGCTGGCGCAGTTGAGCCTGCCCGAGCGGGAGCAGTTGTGGCAAGGGTTACGTCTCTATCGCAGCGCCCTCTCCCGCGCCCGTCGCCAGCGGGGTTACCAGATCCGCCCCATCACGGCGGCGGACAATGCCCAGATCGCCTTGGTGATCCGCGCCGTCTCGGCCGAATATGGCCTCACCGCCGACAAAGGGTATGGGGTCTCGGATCCCAATCTCGACACCCTCTCCCAGAGCTATCAGGGGGAGAAGAGCCGCTACTGGGTTATCGAAGGGCCGGACGGTTCCATCCTCGGCGGTGGTGGTATCGCGCCATTGGCAGGAGAAGAGGGAGTCTGCGAGCTGCAGAAGATGTACTTTATGCCCGCCCTGCGCGGACTGGGCCTTGGCAAGCGGCTGGTGTTGCAGGCACTGGACGAGGCGCGCGCACTTGGTTATCAGCGCTGCTATCTGGAAACGACCGAGGTCTTGCGCGAAGCCACCAGCCTCTATGAATCACTGGGCTTTGAACATCTGCCTGGCCCCCTTGGCTGCACCGGCCACGGGGATTGCGAGATCTGCATGGTGCTGACACTTGGGTAGCCCCCCCCCTCATCCCCAGCCCTTCTCCCGCAAGGGGAGAAGGGGGCAAAACACTTCCGCGATCTTTCAGGAAGACCTCCGATGGTTCCCTCTCCCTCCGGGAGAGGGCTAGGGTGAGGGCTGCTTGCGACTGGTATATGCTGAACCATTCCCCCCTGCATCCCTCCTTAAACAGGCAAAACGGCACAAAACAAGAGACCCCGCCGAAGCGGGGTCTCTTTGATTATCTGCCAATAAGCAAACCAGCGGTGATCAGTGCTCGCGAGTCTGGCGGAACTCGACGTCCGGGTGGCGCTCCTGGGCCAGGCGCAGGTTGACCATGGTCGGTGCGATATAGGTGAGGTTGTCACCGCCATCGAGGGCCAGGTTGACCTCGTTCTTGCGCTTGAACTCTTCGAACTTCTTGACGTCGGTCCCTTCCACCCAGCGGGCGGTGGAGACGTTGACCGCCTCGTAGATGGCCTCGACGTTGTACTCGCTCTTCAGACGAGAAACCACCACGTCAAACTGCAGCACACCGACCGCACCGACGATGAGATCGTTGCTGATCAGCGGACGGAACACCTGTACCGCCCCCTCTTCGGAGAGCTGGACCAACCCCTTGAGCAGCTGCTTCTGCTTGAGCGGATCGCGCAGGCGGATGCGGCGGAACAGTTCCGGTGCGAAGTTCGGGATACCGGTGAACTTGAGATCCTCACCCTGGGTGAAGGTGTCGCCGATCTGGATGGTACCGTGGTTGTGCAGACCGATGATGTCACCGGCGAAGGCGTCTTCCGCCTGCTCACGGTCACCGGCCATAAAGGTCACGGCGTCGGAGATGTTCACATCCTTGCCGATACGCACGTGGCGCATCTTCATGCCCTTGGAATAGGTGCCTGACACGATACGCATAAAAGCGATACGGTCACGGTGTTTCGGATCCATGTTTGCCTGGATCTTGAACACGAAGCCGGAGAACTTCTCCTCGGTCGCCACCACTTCGCGGCTCTCGGCCTTGCGCGGCATGGGAGACGGCGCCCAGTCGGTCAGGCCATCCAGCATGTGGTCAACACCGAAGTTGCCAAGCGCAGTACCGAAGAAGACCGGGGTCATCTCGCCAGCGATAAAGGCATCGTGATCGAACTCGGGGGAGGCGCCCTGCACCAGCTCCAGCTCGTCGCGCAGTTGCTGGGCCAGATCTTCGCCGACGGCGGCATCCAGATCCGGGTTGTTCAGCCCCTTGACCACCCGCTTCTCCTGGATGGTGTGGCCCTGACCGCTCTGATAGAGATAGGTCTCGTCCTTGTAGAGGTGATAGACCCCCTTGAAGGATTTACCGCAGCCGATGGGCCAGGTGATGGGGGCGCACATGATCTTCAGCTCGCGCTCCACCTCATCCATCACTTCCATCGGGTCACGCACTTCACGGTCCAGCTTGTTCATGAAGGTGAGGATGGGAGTATCACGCAGGCGGGTCACTTCCATCAGCTTGCGGGTCCGGTCTTCAACACCCTTGGCGGCGTCGATGACCATCAGGCAGCAGTCGACCGCCGTCAGGGTACGGTAGGTATCTTCAGAGAAGTCCTCGTGGCCCGGGGTGTCGAGCAGGTTGACCAGACAATCGGCATAGGGAAACTGCATCACCGAGGTGGTGATGGAGATACCACGCTGCTTCTCCATCTCCATCCAGTCGGATTTGGCGTGCTGGCCCGAGCCACGGCCCTTGACGGTACCGGCGCGCTGAATGGCCTGTCCGAACAGCAGGACTTTCTCGGTGATGGTGGTTTTACCCGCATCCGGGTGCGAAATGATCGCAAAAGTGCGTCTCTTGGAGACTTCACTCAGAAATTCAGCTGACATAATTCAACGTTCTTCTATTGAGCGGTGGCATCGGCCACCGTGGGAATAAATCCGGAATGCCGCTCACGGCACATGTATACGCAACGAAAGCCACGCCAGCTGGCGTTTTGCCAACCTGGTGGAGAGAGGGAGGAGGGTTGCGTTACATGGGTCTTCTCGCCTGAGTCAAAGCAAAATTGCGCGACATTATACCCGCGCGAGTGAAAAATACCCAGTCCGTCAGTCGTCTGTTTCCACCCGGTTGCGCCCGGCCCCTTTTGCCCGGTAGAGAGCCTCATCCGCACGCCGGATCAACGCGGCCAGATCCTGATCATCATCGCGCTGGCAGGCACACCCGATGCTGATGGTCACCGGATGGGACAAACCGGGCAACGCCCGTTGGCCGACCCTGGCGCGGATCCGCTCAGCCAAACGGGACGCCTCCTCCAGCCCCGTCTCCGGCAGCAGTGCCAAAAACTCCTCTCCACCGGTACGGCCCAGCAGATCCTGCTGCCGCAACTCTCTTGCCACCATTCTGGATACCCACTGCAGTACCCGATCTCCCTGATGATGACCCAGCGAATCGTTGATCCGCTTGAAGTGATCGATATCAAAAAGCAGCAGAGAAAAGGGCATTCGCTGCCTGCGGGCCAGCTCAAAGTGCTCGCGCCCATCCACCAGCACCCGACGCCGGTTATCGATGCCGGTCAGCTCATCGGTAAAGGCCAACCGATGCATCCGACGATTGCGCTCCAGCAACCACCTCATCGTCAGCAGAGCCACTCCACCGCAGAGCACCATCACCACCAGCAACCAGAAGCGACGCTCCTTGATCTGCGCCAGCTCCTGCCGCTGCAACTGCTGCTCGACCCGCAACCGCTTGTTCTCTTCCGCCTGGCGGGTCAGTTCAAACTGGCCGCGCACCCAGGCTGTACTCTGCTCTCGCTGCATCTGGTCGAGGCGCTGCTCTTGCACCAAATGATCCCGCAAGGCCGCCAGCGCAGCCGGATAGTCCCCTTGCAGCTCGAATGCTTCGCTGCGCACTGCGTAGAGATCCATCAGGTAACGAGTGTGCCCCTCAGCCTTCAGGATCGGTTCAATCTTCGCCAGTGCGCTCAAGGCCGGGGCCGGATCCCGCATTTTCACCTGCAGTTTGGCCATTACCAGCTCGAGATGGGCGTGGAGGATAGGATCAACTTCAGGGGTGAGCACGCCTGCTGCCTGCGCCAGCAAGCGTCCGGCCTGCTCCAGGCGCGCCAGACCGAGCAGAGCCTCCGCCAGCATCACTTGACGATCCGCATGTTCAATCCGGTACTCGGGTTGTTGCAAAAAGGCGAGACTACGTTCGAGCTCCTGCTGCGCTTCCTGATAGCGCCCCGTCTCCAGATAGACCAGAGCCAGCTGCTCTCTCATCCTGGCCAAACCGAACCCGTCATGGTTGTGGGCAAAGTGTTCATGCAACCGGTTCAGGGTAGTGAGAGCCTCGGCATAGAGACCCATGCGGCGAAACGCGGCGGCAATCTCGAGCTGCGCCCGGTTATACCAGGTGGTCAATCCCAACCGTTCGTAGATGTCGTGCGCCCTAGTGAGATCCACCAGCCCCTGCCCTGACGCCCCCTGAAACGACAACATGGCTCCCCGGTGGGACAGCGCCAGCGCCTCCAGCTTGAGCACAGCGGCCTCCCCTGCCAACCGCAGCCCCTCATCATAATCCCGACGGGCTTGTGCCACCTCGCCGAGCAGCTGATTGAACCAGCCACGACAGATGAGCAACTCGGCAATGGCTGCGTCATCTCCCCGTTGTTGAGCCAGCACCAGTTGGCTATCGGCATACGCAATCGCACGGCGAGACGCCTGGATGTCATCGGCAGATTGGGCCCAGCAAGCCAGACGACTGATCCGCATCAGCTGGGACGGTGGATAGTCGCTGCCATCCCGCAGCAAGCGAGCAACGCGCTCCCGCAGCAACTCGATAGGCTGATGGACCTGCTCCATCTCCTCCAGTTCATTTTCCAACTGCTCGGGGGACAAGGGTCTGGCTGCCAGCCCGAATACCGCCAGCAACAGCAGCAAGGCAAGTCGGCTCATAAACACTCCGGATGAATGGGGAAAGAGCAGCAGGCGACCCGATACCGGAAAATCACCCTGTAACAACGGCTGTAAAGGCTACCGCAAGGAGAGAGGACTTGAATGGGTTTCATCTCACATTTTACAGCAATATCATAACGTTGGAATGAGGAGGGGGATACAGAGCGAAAGAGGGGGCTGGCTCCCTCCCGGTAACTAATGATGCTGCCAGCGCCGCAGTAGCCGGCCGCGCAGACCGCAATCGAGCAGCCAGCTGTTGTCAAAGACACGCAACAGTGCCGGTTTGGCGTGCCGGGACATGGCCACTGCGTGAAAGCGGGTCTGGCGCTGGCGATAGCGGTTCATCTGCTCGAGCAAGGCATGGGGCAGACTCTGAGCGATAAAGTCCGAGATAACCAGCACATCCGCCTTGGCAAAAGCGGGCTCATCGAGTTTGACCAGCGCCTTCTCCAGACAAGGCACCAGATCGGTACCACCGTGAAAGCTCATGGAGAGGAAGCGCTCCGCCTTGTCCAGTCCGGTATCGGCGGTGATCTCAAGGGTCGCCACCTCGGTAGAGAAGAGCATCAGGTAGCAACCGCGCTTCTCATCCATCGCCACCTTGAGCAGCGCAAGAAAGAGTGCCTTGGCACACTCCTCGGGATAGCCCCCCATGGAGCCGGAGGTATCGACACAGACGATAAAGGGGCCCCGCTGCTGCAACTGCTGCCCCCCCTGCTCCGGGGTGCGCAGCATAATGCGCTGGCGCGGCAAGGTGCCGCGTGACTGGTAACTGAGCAGGCGCCGCTCCAGATAGCGGCGGTAGAACTCCAGCTCCAGCTCCGGCAGCCCCAGCATCACCGCCTCGCTTGGCAGTAGCCGCATCAGGTCGCTCGCCTGGTGGATGCCCACCAGGTCGTCCGGCACATCGTCGCTGGGGGCGGGCTCCAGCTCCAGCACCTGAACCGGTGGCACCGGCTGCTCCTGCGCCCGGCGATCCCGCTCGCTGCGCCCGAGAAGAGCGGCAATCTCCGCCAGCAAGGGCTCGCGCTGCAACATACGGGCGTATTGCTTGACCAGCACCAGACTGCGTTTGTGCCAGTGCCCCTGCGCCAGATCCCAAAGACCACCGGCTGAGATCTGGTTCGGATCGAGGGCATCGGCCAGGGTGCGGCTCGCCAGCAGCTGATCTTCAATCTCCTGACGCTGCTTCTCCCGCTCCGCCTCGGCGATCTGCTGCTGCAGTTGCAGCAGGCTCCCCACCAGACTGGCACGCCACTTGTCGATAAAGAGCTGGCGCAGCCCCTCGGTGGGGTGAGCCATCAGCTGGCGAACCAGCGAACGGGCCTCACCGGCAAAGGGGCTGTAGTGATCCAGCGACTCCAGCAGGGCGGGCAGGCGACCAATCAGCTCGGTCATCGGCAACTGCCGGTGCGCCTGATAGAGCAGGTACTCCTGCTCCAGCGCCACCGGCACCGGCTTGTGACGGATCTCCTCGCCAAGCTGCTCACCCCAGCTCTGCAGGCGCTTTTTCAGCAGCTTGCCCTGCAGCGGGGAGCGTTTGATAAATTCGGAGATCTTAGGCGACGCAGCAAGCAAAAGTGCCACCTCCCCTGCCAGCTCCCCTTCACCGATCAGGAGCCCCAGATCCAACATGCCAATCTCAAGCATGAGCGATCCTTACTCGTCCAGCCTTGGCAACCGCTCGCGCCACTGTGTCAGCTCGCCGCGCAGCAGTTCAAGATCCCGGCTCAGCACGAAGAAGCTGTCCTCCACCTGTTGCAGCCAGCGCTGGGCAATAAAGAGGTGCTGCCGATGACGATCGAACAGAGTACGCTGCTGTTTAAGCTCCAGTACCACCTTGCCAACCTGGGCAAGCAGCTCATCAAGCGCTTGCAGCCAGGGCGCCAGCACCACCTCGGGGATGGCGTTGCGCTCCATCAATACCAGCGGGATCTGCTGGCGCTGGATATCGAGCACCTGCAGGCGCAGCTCATCGTCAAGTACCAGCTCGTAGTGTCCCTCTTTCGGGTTGCCATATTGATAACCCACCAGCGCCTCGCCGGTCGGATGCCAATGGGAAAGCAGGGTACGATCGAACACCAGGGTGCTGGTGAGACGCTCGGGATCGCTGCCATCCAGCGGGGCCGGGGTGAGCAGATGGAAGTGCACCTGCTTGCCAAAGGGTCTGGCGTTGGCGAGCGGGATCTCGATCCCCCTCGCCCGTCTGCCAAACCACTGCTTGCGCTTGCGCGCCTTGCAGCAGAGACGCTGGGCCACGCCCTGTTTGAGCTGTTTGAATTGATCCCGCAGGGCAAGCAGCTGGCGGGTCAAGGCCAGTTGCTGATAACCGTAGAGACGGGAGAACTCGGTCATCATCTCCAGCAGGGCGGTGCGGGACTCCTCGTCGTGCCAGAGACAATCCTTGAACAGCAGCAGATCTACCGGTGCGACCTCATCGCGGCCATTGAAGAAGGCGCTCGCCTTGATGAGCCGTACCGCCTTCTTCCAGCGGCGATCCGACACATAACAGCGATGGGCCAGCTGGCTGTCTAGCTGCTGGCGCAGCTGATAGATAAGTTCGAAACAGGCATCCGGCAGGCGCACCTGCTCAATCTGGCTCTGCCACTGCTCGTACTCATCCCCCCGGATCTGCAGGGATTCCGGCAGATTCTGGTGGGCGTGACCGTCGCTGGCCAGCATGGATTGAAAGTTGGCTTTCTCCTGCACCCGGTCCATCCAGATCCGCACCAGCATCCGGTCGTAGAGCGCTTCCAGCCCGCTGTCCGGCGCCGGCAGCTCGTTGGAGGCGGTCACCAGCAGCCGCATGGGGATGGGATGCTGGCTATCACCATTGCGGAACTGCCGTTCGTTGATGGCGGTGAGCAGGGTGTTGAGAATGGCGGGACCCGCCTTCCAGATCTCGTCGAGGAACACCACCTCAGCCTCCGGCAGATAGCCGGCAGTGAGGCGCAGGTATTTGCCATCCTCTTTCAGCGCCTGAATGGAGAGGGGGCCAAATACCTCCTCCGGTGTGCTGAAACGGGTCATCAGATATTCAAAGTGGCGGGCGTCGTGAAAGGCCAGCTTGAGGCGACGGGCAATCAGACTCTTGGCGATACCGGGTGGCCCCAGCAAGAAGACACTCTCACCGCTGAGGGCTGCCAGCAGACCGAGGCGCAGGGCATCCTGCCGTTCATAAAGCCCCTCACCAAGGGCTGCCAGCAGCCGGGGCAGGCGCTCCTGGATGGGAATAAGACGCGCAGGGTTCTGGGCTTGAGCTAAAGACGACATAGAGAGTGTTCCGAAGCTGGGATGATGTTAGCCCCAAGGCGTGATATCCATTTGCTCGACCTTGGGTTTTGTCTTGTTATGATGTTTATTCTGGTATCTCTTGCCGCACAATACCCGCCTCTGGCAGGAAAAAACGCAAAGGCAGTGCGATACCGTATCGGCAGCGTGCTGCGCCCATGCATAGCCAGTGTCGTGATGGCACCATGCCCGCATGCGCCAGATGATGCGTTGCAAAGGGTGCAGCAAAAGCGGTTCGAGTGTACCCTGCGCAACACAATTTTCCCCAACGCAGATCAAGAGTGAGTCGCCCCAGATGCAAGATCCCGTTCGTCAGAGCATGTTGGCCCGCATGGGCATTCAAAGCTGGCAACTGCGTCGTCCGGCATTGCTGGGTGCAGATCTCGTACCCGAGCTTGCGCAAGATGCCGTGCAGCCCGACCAGACAGCACCGGCCACCCGCGCTCCGCTGCCCAGCGGCAAACTCTGGTTGCTGGCGCCTCAGCTGCCTGCCACCACGCTGCTGGCGGATATCTGCCAGCTGCTCGGCATGACCCCCGACGAGGTCTCACTGCTCAGCGAGCTGCCGCCTGCCAACCTGCAAACGGCGGATGCCTCACCGCTGCTCTGGCTGACGGAGGCCAACCCGGAACGACCCGATGCGTTGATCTGTCCGCTGGACCCCAGTGCCGCACAAAAGCGCGCCCTGTGGCAACAACTACGCCGACACCTGGCGAACAGTACGGCATGATCCTGCATCATGCCTTCAACGCCCTCTTGGAAGCCGCTCTTTTTACCTGATTTTACAAAAGTCGTCTTTGCCAACCCCGACATCCTCCACCCAGTCACCCGGAGTCAACATGCCTGAGTTTCGTCCCCTGCTCGAAGCCGATTTCGACCTTGTCTATCCCATAGAGCAGGCCGCCCACAAGGAGCCCTGGAGCCAGGCCAACCTGCTATCCTGCTTCGGTCCTCGCTATCTCAACGGCTTGATGCTGGTCGATGGTCGCCCGGCCGGCTTCTATATCTCGGATCTGGTGGCCGGAGACAGCTCGCTGATGAATATCTGTGTCCACCCCGAATTTCAGGGCAAGGGGTTGGGACGGACACTGCTGCAAGCCTACCTGACTCGCAGCAAACAAGCCGGGGCAGAGGCCTGGTTTCTCGAGGTGCGGGCAGGCAACCAGACCGCCATCAACCTCTACGAGAGCGCCGGCTTTGCCGAGTATTGCCGCCGCGCCGACTACTACGGCACCGGCAATGATCGGGAAGATGCGGTACTGATGTCCCGCCTGTTCGATTTCGGCTGATCCAGCCTGTTCGTCGTGCCCAAGCCTTTTGTCCCCCCTCAATCGAGGGGGGCGTTGTCCAGCGCGGGATCCTGCAAGGCTAGGGTGGTATGCACTACCGCCTCGAATCCGGCACCGGAGAGCGGCATATAGAAGCCCCGCAGCCAGGTTTTCCCCGGCATCCAGATCTGCTGTATATCCACCACTATCTTGATCGGTTTGAGGGGTTGACCCGGCTGCTGGATATAGATGCCGGGCGGTGTGGCCACCTTGGGAAAACGGCGCAGGATCTGTTCACTACCATCCCCCTTGCCCGGATTGAGCCGCACCTTGACCAATCGGCTCAACGGCACTCTCATCTCTTCACTGCGCCAGAAGCGTTCGTTCAATGCCTTGCAGCGACGGCACTTGGGGGTCTCCAGCACATAGAGCAGTGGATAGCCCAACGCCAGCGCCTGTTGCTGCGCCTGCTGATACCCCTCGGCCCCCTGATACCAGGGATTGGCGGGCCCCTGTGATGACGTTCCGGCAAAGAACCAAAACGCAGCGCCCCCCACCACCATCAGCCCGACCGCGGCCAACGCCCCTTTCACCCACAGATTCATATCGTTAACCCTCTCTCTGCCTCCTAGCAGTATCGGCCAGTCTGCGCAAAGGGAGAGCTATTTGCACTCTTTGTGATCCAAGACAAACGGCGAACACTTGTAAGCTGTAATGTTGGAGTTTAAACTCTAGCCCGATTTTTAGTGCCCTCGCGGGCGTACAACTGTAATTAAAGGATGTTTAACTGATGCCGAAGCTTCATCTGGTTCGACTGATGCGTGAACGTATTGCCCAGCTTGGCAACAAGGCTGCCCTGCGGGTTCAGCAAGATGGCCAGTGGCGCGCCATCGGCTGGCGTACTCTGGGCCAGGCCATGGACTACTGCGCACAGGCGCTGATCCGTGCCGGCCACCAGCCAACCGAGATGGTCGGCATCTATGCCCGCAACATGCCGGAATGGACCCAGGCCGATCTGGGCATCTTGGCCGCCCGCGGCGTCAGCGTCCCTATCTACCCCACCAGCACGCTCGATCAGCTGCGCTACATCGTCAAAGATGCCGGCATCAAGGTACTGTTCGTTGGCGAACAACCCCAGTTCGATCAGGCGCTGCAACTGATTGAAAGCGGCGAGATCCGCCAGCTCATCGCCCTCGACGGCAACGTCAATCTGCGCGGCTGCGAGCAGGCGAGCCACTTCCAGACATTTCTGGTCTCCGGCAACCATCAGCCCAGCGAGCAGGAACTGCGAGTACGGGAAACCCAGTACCGGATGGATGACCTGCTGACCCTGATCTATACCTCCGGCACCACCGGCGAACCCAAGGGGGTCATGCTCGACTTCAGCAACATCGCCGCCTGTTTCGAGATGCACAACAGCCGCCTCGATCTGAACGAGCAGGATGTGTCGCTCTGCATGCTGCCGCTCAGCCACGTGTTCGAGCGGGCATGGAGCTACTACGTGCTCTATTGCGGCGCCGAGAACGTCTATATCCGCGATCCGCAGAAGGTGATGGATGTGATTGGCGAGGTGCAGCCGACCGTGATGTGCGCCGTGCCGCGCCTTTACGAGAAGGCCTACGCCATGATCCAGGCCAAGGTGGCTCAGGCTCCGGCTCTGCGTCGTGCCCTGTTTGGCTGGGCGACCAAGGTAGGAAAACAGATGGTTGCCACCCGTCAGGCGGGCAAGTCCGCCTCCCCGCTGCTCTACGGCCAGCTCTGGCTCGCCGAGCGACTGGTGTTTCGCAAGCTGCGCGCCCGTTTTGGCGGCCGCACCCGCTTCCTGCCGGTGGCGGGCGCCCGTCTGGCCGACGATGTGAACCTCTTCTTCCAGGCGATGGGGCTCAACCTCAAGTACGGCTACGGCATGACCGAAACCACCGCCACTGTCTGCTGCTACGAAGACAGCCAGTTCAAGTTGGGCTCCATCGGCACGGCACTGAACGGCATCGAAGTGAAGCTGGGTGAGAACAACGAACTGCTGGTGCGCTCCCCCACAGTAATGCGCGGCTACTACAACAAGCCGGACGCGACCGCCGAGGTGATGACCGAGGATGGCTTCCTGCGTACCGGCGATGCCGGTGAGCTCGACAGCCAGGGCAATATCTACTTCACCGAGCGACTCAAGGAGCTGATGAAGACCTCCAACGGCAAGTACGTGGCCCCGCAACTGGTGGAAGGGACCATCGGCAAGGATCGCTTTATCGAGCAGATCGCCATCGTCGCCGATGCCCGCCACTTCGTCTCGGCGCTGATCGTCCCCTGCTTCGAGTCGCTGGAGGAGTACGCCCGCTCCATCAACCTGCAGTACCAGTGCAAGACCGAGCTGCTGCGCCACTCCCGGGTGATGGAGTTCTTCGAAGCCCGCATCGCCGACTTGCAAAAAGAGCTGGCCAAGTTCGAGCAGGTGAAGAAGTTCACCCTGCTGCCGAGCGCCTTCTCCATGGAGCTGGGTGAACTCACCCCCACCATGAAGCTGCGCCGCAAGATCATCGAGGCCAAGTACCAGAGTGAAATCGAGGCCATGTATAACCACGTCTGATATCGCTCAGGTTCAGAGAAATAAAAAAGCCGCTCACTCGAGCGGCTTTTTGTTGGCACTTTGGTTGGTACGAACCCGCCTTCAGGCCGGGGTCTTACTGGTCCCGAAGTAGTCGGCCAGGAAGTCATCGAACGACAGGCTGTCGCTGCGCTCGCGTTCGCGCTGTTTGGCCAGCGAATCCTTCGCCTCACCGGCAAAGTAGGCCTCATCCCAGTACTGCAGCTCCCCTGCCAGCAGCTCCTCGCGATAGCGGGTCGCCAGCTTGTCGCCGTAGCAGCCGTTGTCCTTGCCGCTCTCCAGCAGCTCCTTGAGCATGCGGGCGGAATAGGTGAGCTCGGGGTTGAGCAGCTTCTCGCGGTGCATCGCCAGCGTCTCGCGATAGCGGTTGCGGCCGCAGCAGCGATCCAGCAGATCAGCCACCTGAGCCAGCTCGTCGAACAGTTTGAGGCCGTACTCTTTGAGGCCAATGGCATTGCCCTGCTCATCTTCCAGCGTCAGGCCGGGACGACGCCCTTCCAGCACCACCTTGTTCTGGTTGCTGCGGTTGCGAGCAATCTCCTCGTCACTCAGCACCGGAGAGGGGCGCAGCAGGCACCAGACCAGGAACAGATCGAAGAAGCGGATCTGATCCGCATCGATACCGAGCGGGGTGAAGGGGTTGACGTCCACGGTGCGCAGCTCGATGTATTCGATGCCGCGCTGATCCAGCGCATCCGAGGGCTTCTCGCCGCTGCGCGGGGTACGCTTGGGGCGGATTGGGGCGTAGAGCTCATTCTCCAGCTGCAACACGTTGTCATTGAGCTGACGATACTCCCCATCCACCTTGACCCCGATCTTGGCAAAGTCAGGATTGTGGGTGTTGATGGCGCGGCGCAGGCTGCTGACATAGGCCGGCAGATTGTCGTGACTGATCTTGAGCCCAGCCTGGGCGCTGTTGGTATAGCCCAGATCGGAGAGACGCAGCGCGGTGGCGTAAGGCAGATAGAGGGTGCCCTTGCCGGTCTTCTCGAACGGCAGGTTGCTCTTGCGCCCTTTGAGGAAGGATTCGCAGATGGCCGGAGAGGCACCAAATAGATAGGGCACCAGCCAGCCGAAGCGGTAGACGTTGCGAATAAGCCCCATGTACTTGTCGGAGATAAAACGCTGGCTGCAACACCCTTCGCACACCAGATCCTGCCACTCGCTCCAGAAGCTGTCGGGCATGGAGAAGTTGAAGTGCACCCCGGCGATCACCTGCATCAGGCTGCCGTAGCGGTTCTTCAAGCCCTGACGGTAGAGAGTCTTCATCTTGCCGATGTTGGAGCTGCCGTATTGGGCCAGCCGGATGCTCTCTTCCCCGCCGACGAAGCAGGGCATGGAGAGCGGCCAAATCCGCTCGTCGCCCAGATGCTGAATCACATGGTGATGGATGTCGCCGAGCTGCTCCATCAGGCTGTCGATGGAGTCAGTGGCCGGGGTGATGAACTCCAGCAGGCTCTCCGAGTAGTCGGTGGTGATATTGGGATGGGTCAGGGCCGAGCCCAGCGCCCGGGGATGGTCACTCTGGGCGAGTCGGCCATCCGGCGTGATGCGCAGGCATTCACGTTCGATCCCGCGCCGGATCCCCTTGAGCGCGGTGAGGCGCTCCGGTGATCCTAACGCATTCAGCAACTCAGTGAGCGACAAGCTTGTTGTAGTCATATTCACGGCTCATGTGAGGCCGCCCCATCCGGGGCGGCTCTTGATTTTTATAAAGCGTCAGTTACGGCAACTGCAGCGGATAGATGGGAAGATGAAGCTCCTTCAGGGGTTTTTCAAGCTTTTGCTTGTCTCCCACCACAACGATCACCATGTCGGCCGGATTGAGCCAACGGGCGGCACTGGCCTTCAGCGCCTCGGGCGACACCGTCTTGATCAGGTTGTTCTGGGCCTGCACATAGTCCGGTTTCAGGTCATACATCACCATCTGCAGCAGGAAGCCCGCCTTCTGGCCGAGGGTCTCGTAGGAGAGGGCATCCTGCTGGGAGACCGCGCTGCGCATATAGGCCAGCTCGACCGGGGTCGGGCCGCTCTTGCGGTAGTTGTCCATCTCCTTGAGGAACTGGCGGATGGCATCCACAGTCGCATCGGCCCGCACATTGGCGCCTGTGGCGAAGGTGCCCACCTCGCGGTTGGCGGAGAAGCCCGAGCTGGCGCCATAGGTGTAACCCTTGTCTTCCCGCAGGTTGAGGTTGATGCGGCTGTTGAAGTTGCCACCCAGGTTGAAGTTCATCAGCCCGGCGGTGAAGTAATCCCCCGTGGTATCAAACGGCATGGCGCGACGGCCGATGCGGATCACCGACTGGGGCGCCCCCGGCTTGTCGACCAGATAGATGCCCGGCTTGGCCTGCTCACCCTTGAGCTTGAGATCTCCCAGGGTTGGCGTTGCCCCCTTCCACTCTGTCAGGAAGCCAAGTTGCTCCTCGATCTGCTTCTGGTCCACATCACCGACCACCACCACTTTGGCGTTGGTGGGGTTGTAGTAGGCCTGATAGAAGTGCTTCACGTCCGCCAGGGTCAGCTTGGCCACATCAGCCGCTACCCCGTCGGTAGGTTGACCGAGGCGGTTCTGCTTGCCGTAGACCAGCTCGCGGAACGCCTGTCCGGCCAGCCACTCGGGCTGCTGCTGGGCCTGTTGCATCCCTTGCAGCAGCTGCGCCTTGACCCGCTCGAAGTCAGCCTCCCGCATGCCCGGGCGCTCCAGTACCTCGCGCACCAGCGCTAGGGTCTGGGGCAACTTGTCCGCCAGCGAGCTGACGGTGATGAGGTTGTTGTACTGGGCGCTGGAGACATCAATGCTTGAGCCCAGCTTTTGCAGCTCGTCGCTCAGCTGAGCCTCGGTCAGGCGCACCGTGCCCTGCCCCATCATGGCGGCGGTCAGATTGGCCAACCCCAGTTGCCCCTTATCTTCGGCACGAATGCCGCCCGGCAGGGCGATCATGATGGAGACGGCCGGGATCTCGTCACTCTTGGTGCCAATGATCTCGATGTTCTTGTCGAGCTTGCCGTGCCAAATGGCGGGCACCTTGACGCTCACCGCCTCGCTCGCCTTGGGCTGCACGCTGCGATCGAAATTGTCTTTTACCGGTCGTTCGGCCAGCGCTTCGTCATGCTTGCTGTAATCCGGCAGCTCGCGCTTGGCGGGGGTAAAGTTCGGGGTGGCAACCTGCCACTCGGTCTTGCCCTTGGGCACCACGCTCAGCACCACCGCAGGCTTGTCGGCGATGAACTTGTCGTAGGCCGCCTTCACCTGCTCAGGTGTCACCTTGCCGATGGCATCGAGAGTCTTGAACACATAGTTGGGATCCTGGGCAAACACCTGACCCATGGCGAGCTGGCTCACCTTGCCGGAGACGCTGTCCAGACCCCAGATGGCGGAGGCACGGTACTTGGCGATCGCCTTCTCCAGATCTTCCGGTTTGAGGCCGCGCTGGGCGAACTCGCCGATCACCTTGTCCACCTCCCCCTTGAGGGTCTTGAGGCTGCCATCCTGCGACGGATTGGGATAGGCGTAGACGGTCAGGGTACAGGCCAGCTCTTCGCAGTAGTGGGACGCCCCCACATCGATCGCCTTGCCGGTTTTCACCAGCGACTGGTAGAGCATGGAGCTGGCGGAACCGCCGAGTACGTCGGCAAACATGTCGAGCGCCGGCTCCTGCGGGTCACCAAGGGAGACAGTGGGGTAACTGATATAGAGCAGCGGCAGGTGCACCTTGTCCTGCAGCGTCACGTAGCGGGTCTCGGGCAGGGTCACCGGCTTTGGCGCCGGCTCGGCCACGTCCGGGCCGCGCGGGATGGAGCCGAAGTACTTCTCGATCCACTCGAGGGCCTGCTTGCAGTCAAAGTCGCCGCCCAGAGTCAGGGTGGCGTTGTTGGGGCCATACCAGCGCAGGAAGAACTGCTTGAGGTCGTTCACATCGACCCGGTCGAGATCTTCCACGTAACCGATAGGCTGCCAGGAGTAGGGGTGTGTACGCGGATAGAGAGCCTCCCCAACCTTCTCGCTCACCAGCCCGTACGGCTGGTTGTCGACCCGCTGGGCCCGTTCGTTCTTGACGGTGGCGCGCTGGATCTCGAACTTCTTCTGGCTCACCGCATCGAGCAGGAAGCCCATCCGATCCGCCTCCAGCCAGAGCACTTTTTCCAGCTGGTTGGCAGGCACAGTTTCGTAGTAGTTGGTGCGGTCCTTGTTGGTGGTGCCGTTCATGTCACCACCGGCCTCGTTGATGATCCGCATATGCTCCTGATCACCGACGTGCTTGGAACCCTGGAACATCATGTGCTCGAAGAAGTGGGCGAAACCGGACTTGCCGACCGTCTCGCGGGATGAACCGACGTGATAGGTCACATCGAGGTGCACCAGCGGATCGGAGCGGTCGGGAGCCAGGATCACGGTCAGGCCATTGTCCAGCTTGTACATCTGGTAGGGGATGGCGAGCTTGCCCTCCTCCTTGCCCTGTTCGGCGATCAGGGTCGGTGCCGCCAGCACCGGCAGGGTGAAGCCCAGCAGAATCGTTAAAGGTATGACTTTGTTCACGGTAACCTCGTGAGTGACAAAAACAGGCTAGAAAATGTGACTGGCCAGCAGAAAAACCAGGGCATAACGGAACAATTTGCCGAGCCCGATCAAAATGAGAGAGCGCCAGAAGGAGAGGCGCAGCCAACCGGCCAACAGACAGAGACCATCACCGACCACCGGCGTCCAGGCAAGCAGCAGACACCAGTGACCATGTTGTTTGAGCCAGCCTAAGGCTTTTTGTTCCCCACGGCCTTGAAAATCTTCCGGTTTTTTCTTGAAGGTGGCGAGCCAGCCGAGCCACCAGGTAGTCATGGAACCGAGGGTATTGCCCAGCGTCGCCCACAGCAGCAGGCTAGCCATGCTCCACTCCCCCTTGGCCGCCATGGCCCCCAGCAGCACTTCCGAGCTGCCGGGCAGCAGGGTGGCGGAGGTGAATGCACTTAAAAAGAGCCACCCCAGCCCCATCTCCATCATCTCGCTCATCCGGGATAGCCATCGGCCGCAGGCATGCGCAGCAGCAGCTTGCCGCGTACATGGCCCCCTTCGATGGCCTGATGGGCCAGCGCCCCCTCAGCCAGAGCGAACTCACCGGCGAGGGTGACCTTCACCTCCCCCTGACGCAGCAGCATCAACATCTGACCCAGCTGCTTCTGGTCGGGGTGAACCAGCATGCCGACCACCTCGATACCCGCCGCAGCCCCAGCATCCTTGATCTGCTGGGCGGTAATGGTAGGCACAGTCACCAGGCGGCCACCCGGTTTGACGCAGGCCAGCGCCGCCTTGCCGCTCTCGCCGCCCACCAGATCCAGCACCAGATCGACCTGACTGGCCTCTGCCACCACCTGTGCTGGCCAGTTCGCATCATGGTAATCCACCATCCAGCGCGCCCCCAGTGCGTGCAGGAAGCCATGGTTGTCGGGGCTGGCGGTGGCCACCACCTCGGCGCCATAAGCGCTGGCAAACTGCACCGCCAGATGGCCGACGCCACCGGCACCGGCGAGGATCAAGACCCGCTGACCGCTCTGGAGGCCGCCGTGCTCAAGCAGCCCCTGCCAGGCGGTGAGACCGGCCAGCGGCAGCGCCGCCCCCTGCTGCAGGCTCACTCCGTCGAGCTTGACCAGCTCGCCTTCGCTTGCCACCACAGACTCCCCGTAGCCACCGGCAGCGAGGGGAAAACCGACCATGCCGCACACCAGATCCCCCTCGACCAGCGAGGTCACGCCGGGGCCTATCTTCTCCACCACGCCGGAGATGTCATAACCCGGCGTCCAGGGCAGCTTGTCCTTGTTCTGGGCCGCCGCCCAGCCAAGACCGGCGCGGGTTTTGGCATCGATGGGATTGACCCCCGCAAAGCAGATGCGTACCCGCACTTCGCCATCGGCTGGCACCTTATCGAGGGAAGGGTTGAGCTTGAGTACCGAGGGGTCACCGAATGCGGTAATCTGTAGTTGCGTCATTGCACAATCCATCCTGTTGATTGATCAAGGGTCAACAGAATAACAGCGAGGACACCATGGCTCGAATGTTTCTTATTCCTCTGTTGCTGGCACTGGGGTGGTGGGCATTTCTGCTCTACTTCCGCATCCCGCTCAAACAGGGGGCCAAGGGGTTTTACTGGATCATCGGCATCGGTGGCGGACTGGCCGCCTTCCTCAGCCTGATGATGGTGCTGACTCACTGAGTGCCACAGCCACTCGATAACGAAAAAGGCCACCGCGTTCCGGTGGCCTTCTCACTATTCGGGTTGCTGCTCCAGCGCCGGATTTAGGTAGTAGTGTCGATTGCTCCCCTGCCCCAGCACCCCTTGCGACAGCAGATGGTGGAACACCCGATCCACCTCCTCCAGCGAGAGTGACAAAGCCTGTGCCACCGAGCGTTTGCTGCACTTGAGCTCACCGCTCACCAGCGCACCGCGCACCTGCGCCAGCACCTCGGGGGCGGGCTCGGGCGGCAGCATGGGCTCAGGCTGGGCTGCCATCGCCAACGCCTCCTGCGCCTCTCTGCGAGCTTGATCCTGCTGCCAGCGCCACATCCGGCGAAAGCGGTTCTCCTCGCCGATCAGGCTGACGAAAAAGGCACCGAACACGTCGAGCAGCACCGAGAGGAAGCAGACCAGCAGGAACTGCACCTGACTGATGCTCATCCCTACCCCGTCCGCCAGACTGCTCATCAGCCCCAGCATGGAGGATTGTTCGTTGACCGGCTTGGCATCGCGCTGCTGACGCAGCTCATCCTGCTGCAAGCGCAGCTTGGTGTTGGCGTGCTGCAACGAGGAGACGCCACTGGAGATGCGCTCCAGCTCGATGTATTTGCGGGCCGCCTCCTCGTTGAGCTGGATCTGCCGCTCGATGCTGGCGATCTGCTCGTCGAAACGGGCAAGCTCCCGCTCGTGGCGCGCCTGCTGGCTCAACACCGTATTGGTGGCGCTGTTGATGCCACCGATACTGCCGCCGATGGATATGGCCGCCAGCACGCTGTAAAACAGCAGCGACCAGAGAGCACCACTCAAATCCCGCCGCGCCTTGCGCTCGCCGTACTCGTACCAGACGTAAAACTTGCCCAGCTCGAAGATGATGGCCAAGCCGCCGAACAGCCACTTCATCAGCGGGTTGTCATCGATGGAGAGGAACAGCAGCAGGGAGAAGATAATGGAGGCCAGAATGGCCAATCCGGTAAAACTGTATACCGTCGTCAGAGCGAACCACCCCTTGGGGTAGCGCTGTGTGGAGGAGTCCTGTGTGGTCATGATGAAGGGGTGTGCTGTGCAGGAAAAGTTGGCTGCCGATTATAGTCGCCAGACTCGCACAGAGAAGGGCAAATGACTGAATTCCTTCAGATTGGCAACCAGCTGCCCAGAGTGCGACCAAAACGGACAAATCGGCAGCAGAAAAGCGATACAATTCCTCCCTGACTTGATCATGTGGTGAGATGAGGTGCGATTCCGCCCGGGTTCAGCCCAGATCCGTACACTCATCCACCGTTGCAATTATCCGAGGCCATCATGAACAGTACGACCACCTTGCTACTCTCCCTTCTTCTGGTTACCGGCGGCGCCGCTGCGACACAGCAATATCCAGAGAGCGGTGGCACCGAATTTTCCGTCGATGAGCTTAAATTCAATCTGGACTGGGATGACAAACAGTTCGGCTGGACCCAGAACGACTGCCTCACTCTGGATATCGGGGAGACCTCCTCCGTCGACTGCAAGGCGGTCAAATTCAATCTGGAAGATGAAGAGAATCGCAACCAGCCACCGAAAACCAACCAGGTCCCTGCCAACTCGCAGAGCGACCAGTAACAACAGGAGTACCCTTGCGATGACCCAAGCTAAACACAACCCCGTTATCCGACGCGGCGCCCTGCTGCTTTCCCTGCTCATGGCGCACGGCATCGCGGTTGCGGCACCGCCAAGCAAAAATAGCGATGGCATCAAGATCTCCGGTGATGACATCAAGATCAATCTCGACTGGGATGACAAGGAGTACGACTGGTGGCAGGACAACTGTCTGGATCTTGGCATTGGCGACAGCCGGATCAAACTCAACTGCGACAAGATGGATGGCAAGTACCGGGATCACTACAACCGCAGCATCCACAGCGGCAATAACCCGGGACAGGGTCACGACAAACAGAAGGATAAAAACAAGGGTAACGGCAAGAAAAACTGACCCCCCCTTTCCTTATCCAGCAGGGGCCTGGCGCCCCTGTGCTGATTGTTTTACCAATAATTCTCCGCACTGATATTGCCCGGTGCCCGCCGCAGATTCTTGGCCAACCCCAGCGCCAGCAAGGTTTGCTGGGTCTCTTTCACCATCTCCGGATTGCCGCAGATCAGCACTTGGCTCAGCTCGGGTGAGAACTCCAACCCCACTCGAGCCTGCAGCTGACCATTGGCGATAGTCGCCGGGATCCGCCCTGCCATTGCATCGGGCCAAGGCTCGCGGCTGACAAAGGGGACATAGCAAAAACGCTCGCCATATTGCTCGGCAAAGCTGGCGATCAAATCCTGATAGCTCAGCTCTTCGCCTTTGCGCACCCCGTGCACCAGCACCAGATTCTCGAAACGGTTGAAGGCTTCCCCATCTGCCAACATGGAGAGGAAGGGGCCGATGGCAGTGCCGGTCGAGAGCAGCCAGAGATCGCGCCCGGCGGGCACCTCATCCAGCGTCAGGAAGCCGGTGGCCTGGGATTGCACCAGCAATGTATCGCCCGCTTGCAGCAAGCCAAGGGACGGAGTCAGCTCACCGCTCGGGATCTCGACCAGATAGAACTCGTGGTATGGCGCAGAGGGGGGATTGACGAAGGAGTAGGCGCGCTGAATGCGGCGATCGCCCTGCTCGAGGGCCAGCTTGGTGAATTGGCCTGCCTTGTAGGGGACCAGCTCGGCCGCTACCCGCAGGGAGAACAGGGTGGGTGTCCATTCGATGCGTTCGATGACGCGACCTTCTACCCAAGCCATAAGGATCTCCTCCAGTGGAACAGACCTTCACTCTACCCCCGGGCCGGAAAATAAAAAACCCGCGCAAGAGCGCGGGTTTTTTCTGCAAAAGCGAATCGCTATTACAGGGCAACAACCTGGATCTGTACGGTTGCTTTAACGTCAGCGTGCAGCTGAACAGCAACTTCGTAGTCACCGGTGTTACGCAGAACGTTGCCCATGCGGACTTCGCTCTTGGCAACGGCTACGCCGGCAGCAGTGATGGCTTCAGCCACGTCACGGGTACCGATGGAACCGAACAGCTTGCCTTCGTCGCCAGACTTGGAAGCGATAACCACGGTAGCCAGTTCGGCCAGCTTGGCAGCACGCTCTTCAGCAGCAGCTTTGTTGGCAGCCAGTTTGGCTTCCAGCTCAGCGCGACGAGCACCGAAAGCTTCGATGTTGGCTTTGGTGGCCATAACAGCTTTGCCTTGCGGGATCAGGTAGTTACGGGCATAACCAGATTTCACGGAAACTTGGTCACCCAGACCGCCCAGTTTGGCGATTTTGTCGAGCAGGATAACTTGCATTACCTTTCCTCTATAAATTTCGTTGAGTTAGGCTTAAGTGCCGGGCCGATTCTTACTTGTTGTGCAGATCGGTGTACGGCAGCAGAGCCAGGTAACGAGCACGCTTGATGGCGCGTGCCAGCTGACGCTGATACTTGGCGCGGGTACCGGTGATACGGCTCGGTACGATCTTGCCAGATTCAGTGATGTAGTTTTTCAGAGTAACGATATCTTTGTAGTCGATCTCGGTAACGTTCTCGGCGGTGAAGCGGCAGAACTTACGACGACGGAAATAACGTGCCATGGCCTTTATCCTCTAGTCAGTGATCCAGAATTACTCTTCGGAAGCAGCTTCAGTAGCTTCTTCGCGGCGCTCGTCGTCACGACGGGTGAAGCGCTCTTCTTTGGCCTTGGCCATCGGAGAAACTTCAGTCACTGCGTGCTTGGTGCGCATGATCATGTTGCGGATAACGGCATCGTTGAAGCGGAAGTTGGTTTCCAGCTCATCGATAACGGCTTGCTCTGCTTCTACGTTCATCAGAACGTAGTGGGCTTTGTGCAGTTTGTCGATCGGGTAAGCCAGCTGACGACGGCCCCAATCTTCCAGGCGATGAATGGTACCACCGGAGGTGGTGATGGCGCCGGTGTAACGCTCGATCATGCCGGGAACTTGCTCGCTCTGGTCCGGATGAACCATGAAGACGATTTCGTAATGACGCATTTTAGCTCCTTACGGATTAATTCAGCCTCCGCCCAGGTGCAGCCAGACCTCGGAGGCAAGGAACATAAAGGTGTTTAGTCGCTGCTTTTCTAGGGCGGCGTATTGTACGAAATCACATCCCTCACTGCAACTGACCGCTTTAAATGTTTTTCCCGATGGAAATCATCAGAAACAATAATTGATAATGATTATCACTTAGATCTATTCTCTCTCCATATCCTTATGGAGGGTGATGCCATGCAACCCGCACTGACGACTACGATTCCAGCCCGCAAATTCAAGCTAACCCTGCTCGGGCCTGCCTTTATCGCCGCCATCGGCTATATCGACCCGGGCAACTTCGCCACCAATATTCAGGCGGGCTCTACCTTTGGCTACCAACTGCTCTGGGTAGTGGTATGGGCAAACTTGATGGCCATGCTGGTGCAAACCCTCTCGGCCAAACTCGGTATCGTCACCGGCAAGAATCTGGCGGAGCACATCCGCGACCGACTGCCAAAACCGGCGGTCTGGGCCTACTGGGTGCAGGCAGAGATCATCGCCATGGCCACCGACCTCGCCGAATTTATCGGCGCCGCAGTCGGCTTCAAGCTGCTGCTTGGCGTGACCTTGCTTGAAGGGGCCTGCATCACCGCCGTGGTGACCTGGGGGATCCTGATGTTGCAATCCCGCGGCCAGAAACCGCTGGAGTTCGTGGTCGGTGGCCTGTTGCTGTTTGTCGCGGCGGCCTACATCGTCGAGCTGATCTTCTCCCGCCCCCATCTGCCCAGCATGCTGGAGGGCGCCCTCTTCCCCGGTCTGCCCAACAGCGATGCCGTCTATCTGGCCGCCGGTGTGCTCGGTGCTACCGTGATGCCCCACGTTATCTACCTGCACTCGGCACTGACCCAGCACACGCAGGATCAGGGTTCAGTCAGCCAGCGGCTGCACACCACCCGGGTCGATGTGGCGATTGCCATGACTATCGCCGGCTTCGTCAATCTGGCGATGATGGCGATGGCGGCCGCCGCGTTCCACAGCACGGGCCACCAGCAGGTAGCGGAGCTGGAATCCGCCTATCAGACCCTCACTCCCCTGCTGGGTCAGGCAGCAGCCACCCTGTTTGGCCTCTCGCTGGTCGCATCCGGCATCAGCTCTACCGTGGTAGGGACCCTGGCCGGGCAAGTGGTAATGCAGGGTTTTGTCCGCTTTACCATCCCGCTCTGGCTGCGTCGCGCCATCACCATGGCTCCCGCCTTCGTGGTGATCGCCATGGGTCTCAACACCACCGAAATTCTGGTACTGAGTCAGGTGATACTGAGTTTTGGCATCGCGCTGGCCCTGATCCCGCTGTTGATGCTGACCGGTGATCGGGCGCTGATGGGGCAACATCGCAACCATCCGGTCACCCAGGCCATAGGCCGTCTTATCGTTGCACTGGTTATCGGGCTCAATGCCTACCTGCTGGTCGCCATGATCTAGCAACCAGTCACCAAACAGGAGGCTCATTAACACTGGTTAATGAGCCTCCTCGCACTTTGGCGTATGCTGCCGCTTTCTCTTCTCATCTATCGTTGCGGGAGCCTTGCCATGGAACATACCCGAGTCAGCTTCGTACTGAGCCATCATCAGGAGCAGGCCAGCGTGGTCTGCTGCCAGCGCGGTGAAACCACGCTGCTGGTCACCGACCTCACCCCCTTTCATCCCCAAAGCCATCTCTGGCCCGATCAGCCGGGGGATGTGGGTCATGCTCGCTGGGAAGGTAGCGAAGCCGCTATTGGCCCTTGCCGGATGGGGGCTATCAGCCCGGATGGCGAGCTGTTCGTCGACAGCGCCATTCCGGTCAAGCGGGGGGCTGAGGGATGGCAGTTCGTGGTGGTACACCCCTTGGCGGGCGAGCACAGCTTGCCTGTCGGCAGTCGGGTCGAGTTACAGGTCGATAGCGCAGCACGCCACGCCCTGAGTCTGGGCCACAGCGGTTGCCATCTGGCGGCACTCGCCCTCAACCGGATTCTCACTCCTTACTGGCGTAAAGAGGTGAGTGAGCGCGATGCACTGGGCCAACCCGACTTCGACCGTCTCGCCATCCAGAGTTCACGAGTCGAGCCTTGCGGTTCGCGGGAGCAGTACCGCATCGGCAAGAGCCTGCGCAAGAAGGGAGTCAACAGCGAGGCACTGCTGGCGGATCTGGTGCTGATTGAAGAGAAGGTCAACCAGCAGCTGGCCGACTGGATTGCAGCCGGGGGCGAGATCCGCCGTAGCCGCGCAGGCGAGGCGATCATCGATTCGCGCTACTGGCACTGCATGCTGGAAGATCAGGAGGTGACCATCCCCTGTGGCGGTACCCATGTTACCTCGCTCGCCGAGTTGGGAGAGGCCAAGGTACAGCTCACTCTGGTGGAAGAGGGCTTTGCCATGCTGACCCGGGTCACGCCAACCGACGCCTGAGTCGCAGACTTGACCACTCAGGGCTAACGCCCAAATTGGCAATAGAGAAGTATCGCAAAGAGGGCGCATCATCATGCCCCTCAACGCCAGTCATGACGGGCCGATGCTTCTCTTTTAACCACTCCCTGATTAGAATGCGCCTCCCACAGGAGGCACATCACCCATGAGTAGTACCCAACTACGCACCACCCCGGATCGACTTCGTTATCTGGTTCTCTACGAAGGCATCGGGCTGGCACTGGTCGCACCGCTGATCAGCCAGCTGTTCGGTCAGGGCGTCGCCGAGGTCGGTTCGCTGGCCATCTTCTTCTCCATCGTCGCCACCGCCTGGACCTATGGCTGGAACCTGTTGTTCGACAAGGGGTTGCTCAAACTTTGCGGACGCACTAACAAGCGACCACTGGACCGCTTCCTGCACGCGTTTGGCTATGAGGCGAGCTTTATGATGCTCTCCCTCCCCTGCGTCATGTTCTGGCTCGATTTGGGAGTGTGGGACGCCCTGATGCTGGATCTCGGCTTCGTCGCCTTCTACCTCGTCTACATCATGGTCTTTACCTGGGCCTATGAGCGGATCTGGCCGCTGCCATCCAACCCGCAAACGGCATAAGGCCTCAGCCGCAACGAGGCCGACAAAAGGAAAAGTCAGGAAGGATGGGAGAATCCCATAAAAACAATGCCAGTCAGCAAGCTGACTGGCATTGGACAAAACAGACTTTCGGACTTACTTGACGGCGTCTTTCAGAGCCTTGCCAGCCACGAATGAAGGCACGTTGGCAGCAGCAATCTGGATCTCTTTACCAGTTTGCGGGTTACGACCGGTGCGGCCTGCGCGGTGGGTGACCTTGAAGGTGCCAAAACCGACCAGTTGCACAGCATCGCCTTCTTTCAAGCTCTGGGTAATACCATTGATGATCTCTTCCAGAGCCACTTTGGCCTGAGCTTTGCTCAGATCTGCTTTGGCGGCAATCGCATCGACAAGTTGAGCTTTGTTCATAACATTTCCTTTATGATCGGGCATTTAGCGCTGGGTCACTCTATGCAAAAAAAAACGCACAGGCAAAGCCTTTATCGAGCCGAACGCGTCAAACGCTGGGGTTTTCATCAAGATCTGCGGAAATAGTCACATTCCACACGCGAAAAACCGTGAGCAGGCCTGAAACCTGCTAGCACGCAGACACAATCCGCTGGCTATTTCTTCGCCACTTAACATTATCCCCCCATGGCTATTGACGCTTGCCCAGATTTTCCCTAGTTATAGGTTGTGTCACTGCTCAAACGGCTCGGAATACCGAACAATCGGCCAGCCTTTGCCCCACGGAGGGATAGGGATTATGTTGACGAAACTGGAACAGACCAAGCAGGCGCTGGCAGGCAAGCATAAGGCTATCGACGACTGGCTGGATGCAAGGCAAGCGTTGCTGGTTGGATACATGCAGCTGGCAGGCCTCACTCCGGCGCGGACCAAGCAACGCAGCCTGCCCAAAACAGAAGAGCTGCATCAGTTTTGCGACCGCCTGGTCGACTATGTCAGTGCAGGCCATTTCGAGATCTACCACCACGTCGTCACCGCCTTCGAGCAAGCCAGCGGCGAAACACTGGAGCTGGCCAAGCGCATTTATCCCCATATTCGTGCCACTACCGAGTTTGCCCTCGAATTCAACGACAAATACAGTGATGCCGACGAGGCCCAACTGCTACTGCTCGATGATGACCTCAACGAATTGGGCCCGGTACTGGAGGATCGCTTCAAACAGGAAGATCGCCTGGTCAAGGCACTCCATGTGGTGGAGTTCCTCAGTGCCCAGCAAGCCTGATTGCTATTTTCGGAGCAAGTTCAAGATACTGGCAGCCAAGGTGCATTACACTCAGAGCAATGATTCCCTGTGTCCAGCTGATTCCAAACTAGGAGATGAGCATGTCTGAGCGCCGCCGTTTTGCACGGATCCTCTATTTGACCACGGCCGAACTCACCCAGGGGGAGCACAAGTGGCAGACTCAGCTTGTCGACATATCCCTGCAGGGCGCCCTGTTAATCCGACCGGATGATTGGGAGAGCCGTGACAACAAGGAGTACCAGCTCAGTTTTGTCCTGAGTGGCAGCGACATCGAGATCAAGATGCAGGTCGAGCTAACCCATGAAGCCAGCAAGAAGCTGGGGTTCTACTGCCACCACATCGACATCGACAGTGCCACCCACCTCAAGCGGATGATAGAGCTCAACGTAGGTGACGAAGAGCTGCTGCATCGGGAGCTGGAACAGCTGTTGAACGAGCATCAGGAGCACAACCAGTCGTAACGACGCCCGGCCAGACATGGTGCTCTTTTCTGTTCATTCAGCCTCTATTGCTACGGTTATAACGCCTCGAGCGCCTCTGATAACTTCTTGACCGGCACCACTTCCATCCCCTCGATAGGATGCTTGGGGGCATTGGCGTGCGGCACGATGGCACGACGAAAACCGTGTTTGGCCGCTTCCTGCAGCCGCTCCTGACCAGAGGGGACAGGACGGATCTCCCCTGAGAGCCCCACTTCGCCAAACACCACCAGATCCTTGGGCAGCGCCTGATCCCGGAAACTGGAGACCATCGCCAGTAGCAGCGCCAGATCCGCACTGGTCTCCTCGACCTTGACCCCGCCAACCACGTTGATGAAGACATCCTGATCCGCCATCTGCAGCCCACCGTGACGGTGCAGCACCGCCAGCAACATGGCGAGCCGGTTGTGATCCATCCCCACCGCTACCCGACGCGGGTTGGAGAGCTGGGAGTAATCCACCAGCGCCTGCAACTCCACCAGCAGCGGCCGGGTGCCCTCCCAGATCACCATGACGATGGAACCGGGCGCCTGCTCCTGCCCCCGACTGAGGAAGATGGCGGAGGGATTGCTCACCTCGCGCATCCCCTGTTCAGTCATGGCAAAGACCCCCAGCTCGTTGACCGCACCGAAGCGGTTCTTGTGAGAGCGCAGAGTCCGAAAACGGGAGTCATGGCCACCGTCAAGCAGCACAGAGCAGTCGATGCAGTGTTCCAGTACCTTGGGGCCAGCCAGACTGCCATCCTTGGTCACATGACCCACCATGAAGATGGCCACATGGTTCTGCTTGGCGTAACGGGTCAGTAACGCTGCTGCCTCACGCACCTGTGAGACCGAACCGGGAGAAGATTGGACATCCGCCACATGCATCACCTGAATGGAGTCGATCACCATGATCTGCGGCTGCTCCTGCTGGGCAATCAGGCAGATCTGCTCAACGCTGGTCTCGGAGAGCATCCGTAGCTTGTCGGTAGGCAAACCAAGGCGGTTGGCCCGCATTGCCACCTGCTGGAGCGACTCCTCACCGGTGACATAGAGAGTTTTCATCCGCTCTGCCAGACCACACATGGTCTGCAGCAGCAGGGTCGATTTACCCGCCCCCGGGTTACCACCGATCAGAATCGCCGAGCCGGGCACCACACCGCCACCAAGCACCCGATCCAACTCCTTGAAACCGGAAGTAAAACGGGGGATTTCGGTGGTGGCGATCTCTGCCAGTGTCTGTACCTGACTGCCGACCGCGCCGGCATAACCGGTGTAACGGGCACTCTTGCCTGCGGGAGTGACGGAGCCAAGGCGTACCTCGGTGATGGCATTCCACTCCTTGCACTCGCTGCATTGACCTTGCCAGCGTGTGAAGTCGGCACCACATTCGGAACAAACATAAGCAGTTTTATTTTTAGCCATTGATAACTCGGGGACAGGATGAATTCCTGCTTGATATACTTGTTTGCGACCGACAGATCAAACCCAGAATCGGAAAAGTGACTTTCCGTGGCAGGAACACATGGATTCAGTACACCAACAACATCTGATTGAACAACTTGTACCCCTGCTGCGGGAGAAAGATTTCGAAGAGATCTTCAACCGTCTGACCCAGGACGAAAACAGTAACGGCCGTTTTCTGATCAAGATGGAGCTCAATCGCAAATGCTCCCCTTGCCGCAGGGTTATCGACATGCGCGATGAACTGGAGGACGAGTGCCTGGTGCACGAGTTCGACGGTATCACCCACTTTATGCCGGCCGAGGCCATCGGACTGTTTCAGTCCCAGTGCTATCTCTACCGTGACGCCTATACCCTTGGCGTTTACGAAGCGCTGCAACAATGGCAAAAGAACCATCACCACGCCCGGGTGGATGGCCTGCTGCAACCCCCTGTCAGCCCCTTCCGGCAATACGACGTCAACACCATCGTCTTTGCCAGTTACTACGGGCGACGACAAGAGCGGATGCACTTTAGCTCGCCCTTGCTCATCAAACTTCATGACGGGGAGAAGTTGTTCGCCAAAAGTTCCGATCTTTCCCTCGGCGGCATGAGAGTCTCGGTCCCCTATTTGCCCAATTACCAGACCGGCGCTCAGGTCGAGGTCTTCTTTACCGGGCTAGAGCGGGATCACCCCAATCCGGTGCTGCATCAGCCGGTCGGTTACCAGATCCTCGGTGAAGAGAGCAAGGAAGGGAAGTATTGGCTGAGGCTGGTACGCTCCGGTGAGCAGCCCGCCTTCGATGCCTTCCTCAGCGACTTTATCGAAGCCAACAAGATCCGCTATCGGGTCAGCGTCGACTATCTGCTCTCCGCCGCCATCATCAAGGGATATGAGCAGTTCTACCTGCCACGGATGACCGGCATGCCGCTCTTCTTCAGCACAGGAGATTGTCCCTCACTCGAGATAGCACTGCGCACCGAGAACAACCAGCACCTGCTGGAGTATTGGCGCGACGAGAAAAACCGCGATGCCCTGGCGGGACTCTTCTCAGCAAAACGGATGAAACGCCTCTGCCCTGCTCCCGGCACCACGACCGAAACCCTCATCTACTGCTTCACCCACACGGTACGCAGCCATATCTATTTCTTCTCTGCCACTGCTGAAGAGCTGCGCCAGAGTGGTCTCACCGCCCTCTTCTTCCAGGTGGGCTCCCGACGTCCCAGCTGGCGTGTCTACAAGTTTTCACTGGAGGCGTGTGAATCGCTGGAGGCAGATGTAGGGCAGTTGCAGGGGGTCGAAAATTCGCAACTGCAGGATATTCTGTTACTCGAACGTCTCAAACTGATTGGGTATTGCGGCCTGCTGCAGGAGATCAGTCTGGAGTCCCAACGGGAGGAGTTCCGCCCGGAGGGCGAGCTGGGCAATAATGCCAATGAATTGCAACGTTTTGGTCACGAGCTGGGCGTTGCCCCCTTCGAGATTGAATCCCTGCACTATGTCCAGTTGCGCAAGGAGCTGCGCTATATCCACAAAACAGCCGTTGCCATCCATCACAATGGCAAGTCATGGCTTGGCTGGACCCGAGATATTTCTGCCCATGGCCTGCAGGTCGAGCTGGAAGATGCCTTTATCGGCGAGAAAAACGATGTGGTGACCATCGCCCTGCCCCGTCTGCAGGAGTTATCCAAGAGCATGGATCTGCAGCATCTCTCCTACCGGCTGGTTAGTCTCAACATGACTCGCACCGTGCTGCACCTCTGTATCGACGGGGATTCCGATCGTCATACCGGTCGTCAGTTCTTCAGCCTGCTGATCGAGAGCAACCAGAACAAGCTCAAGGCGGCGCAGGAGCAGCGCCGTTATCGCGGACTGGCGCGAGCCCTGCGCAATATTTACACCCACCACCTGTTCAACTCACCGGTCTATATCAACAAACTGAAGGGTGCCCCCAAGCCAGCCGCCATCGGCAAGTCACTCACTCCACGCAGCCTGCAACAACTGTTAACCGCCTGTGCCGAGCAACCTGAGCAGGAGAACCTCTATCCGCTGTTTCAGGGGGAGTTGTTCAAGGAGCTGCTGATGAATCCGTTGCGAGCCATCGAGCGGGAGGACAAACCGCGTGAAGATGAGGTCTATATTGCCAGCATCCAGACCAAGGCGGGCCTCCCCATCTTCACCAGCCGCCTCGCCAGCAGCTTTAGCAACCTAAAAGAGAAGCGCCAGTTCATCGAGCTGGCACTGCAGCAGGGAGAATTCTACTCGGTGCTGGTCGGCATCTCCCGCACCGGACGCCCCGACACCAACTTCATTGCCAATGAGCTGGACTACATCGCCAAGTTCGCCATTCACAAGGCAAAGCGGCTGGAAGAGGAGTTGTGGAGTGTCGTGGGGGTTGGCGAGCTGACCGACACCACCCAGGCAACTCTGTTCCGGTTCGGCATCACGCAGCCGCCCCGCTGATCCCATCGACACGGGCGCACTATGTGCCCTGTTTTTTGTCATGCTGCCTGCGGATTGAGCAGCCATTCCAGGATCCGGGGAAAGTGATCCTCCTGCGCCTGCGGGGCGGTCAGCATATTGATGTGGTCATAGTCAAGCCGGTTGCCATTATCACGCCCCAGGCGGGTGTGACGAGCAGCCGAGCCTATCTCGTCGCTGAAACGGCGCACATCGGTCGGATGGCCCAATACCTTGTCGGCTCTGGCAGAGATCATCCAGAGTGGCGGCCAGTTGACCCGTGCCGCCCCCTCGTCATAGGCAAAACCGTCGTGAGGATCCCGCCAGGGGCCACACTTGACCCAGGGGATGGTCTCCTGCAGATAGCGCAGCGGCTCGTCGTCAGCACCGATCTTCAGAGTACGAGCCGCCAGAAAACCACGGCGGCGAGCCAGCCAGGGGGCCAGCCGATTCCAGATCAGATCCACCTTCAGCCAGCGCTCGGGATTGTGCACCGACACACCGCGCTTGGTGCCAAAAAACAGCAGACTGGCCACCTGATCCGCCAGCTCGGGGAAGCGCACCAGGGTCGAGGCCATGATGACACCGCCCCAGGAGTGGGCCACCCAGTGCACCTTGAAGCCATGATGGCACTCGGCAATCCAGCGATGCAGGGCGGGCAAGTCCTCGGTGATTAGCTCGTGCTGGCCGTGCTCCGCCAGCTCGGCGATGGCCGGAGTGCTGAGCCCCCGTCCCCGCAAATCAGCCACATAGACCTGATAGCCGTGGCGGGCCAAAAAACAGGCCAGCCCCTTGCCCGATTCGGTGTAAAAGATGCGGCCGTTCTCGATGGCGCCGTGCACCATCAGGATCGGCTCGCCATGCACGGCGACCCGGGGTTTGATGTGGCGAACATGCAGTTGATGGGCGCCACAGGGGATAAACAGAGACTGCTGCAACAATTCCATTTTTATTGGTTTCCTCCTTGAAACACAGTCAGCGCTTGTCCCAGCGTTGTTCGCTGCAGGCCCGCGCCGCCAGCAGGCAGATCACCCCCTCCAGATCGTGATGATTGAGGGTGGCCGCAGCCTGCGCCCGCACCAGCGGCTTGGCATGAATAGCAATCCCAAGACCTGCCACGCCCATCATCTTGAGATCGTTAGCACCATCGCCGATGGCCACGGTCTGGGCGGCAGCAATGCCGTACTCCTGAGCAAGCTGCTGTAACACCTCGGCCTTGACGCTGGCATCAACGATGCGCCCGCTCACCTTGCCAGTCAGCTGACCCCCTTCCACCGCCAGCTCGTTGGCGAAGATAGCATCGAGCCCCAGCGCCTGCTGCAACTCGCCGGCAAAACGGGTAAAACCGCCGGAGGCGATGGCCACCTTCCAGCCAGCCTCTTTGAGGGTATCGACCATCAGTTGCAAGCCGGGCATCCACGGCATGTTGGCGGCCACCTCGTCGAGAATGGTGACCGGCGCTCCAGCCAGCAGGGCCACCCGGTTGCGCAGACTGTCGGAGAACTCCAGTTTGCCCTGCATGGCAGCAGCTGTTACCGCCGCCACCTGATCGCCGACCCCCGCCAGCCGCGCGATCTCGTCGATGCACTCGATACGGATCGCGGTGGAATCCATGTCCATCACCAACAGGCCGGGTTCGCTCAGGGTGGGTAGTGCCGGCAGGTGGCAGAGATCGATCTCCCACTCACCGCTCTTGAGCTCGGCCACCAACTCGGAAGAGAAGCGATCGCAGCCAAGCAGCAGCAGCGGCACCTCCGTCACCTCGGTGGGAGGATAGAGGGTGGCCACCAGCCCCTGCGCAGCCAACAGTGGTGACAGATGCGTCAGATGGGAGGCGCCCAGCCCCTTGCCAAACAGTACCAACCAGCCGCCCGCCTGCGGGGTCTCTGTCGGTTGCAACGCATCGGCGTTGAGCTGCCAACAGGGTGAGCCGGACAACAACGCAGGCCAATCGGATAACAGAGGGGGGAGCCGGGACAACAACATAAGAGATACGCCTTCCTTGGTGATCAGGGGGTTAACAATGCTGACCCAGAGTAGCGTATTGCTTTTTGCGCAGGCAAGCGCCAAGATCCGGCACTCATTGTCAGCATGAGGTCTCGCGCTTGCAGCGTCATCTTCCCATCAAACGTGTACTCAGTCTGGTAGCCGGCCTGCTGCTCGGCTGCTGGGTACTGGTTGTTCTCCTTCATATGCAGGGAGAGAGCCAGGCTGCGCTGCACACCGAAGCACGCAACCGCGCCCAGGCACTGGTCGCCTATGCTGCCCGCGACATGAAGCGCTGGCTCAAGGAGGAGAACAGCAGTGAGCTGGAACGGCTGGCCCGGGATCTGGCGACCGAGCCGGAGATCCTCGATGTCACACTCTATGATGGACGCGGCATTCCCCTCGCCCAGTCGGAACAGGCCGTACCGCTGGAGAGCCTGCTACCCATCGGTGACAATAACAAATCGATGCCGGAACAAGGCAAGGGGCGGATCCAGTTCGTACAGGAGGTCCTGGATGGCGATCAGACACTGGGCTACCTGCGCATCACCCTGGAAGAGCAGCAGATGCTGGCGGACAAGGACACCAGACTCAAAACGATTCAGGAGAAACAGCGGCTGATATTGCTGATTGCGCTGCTGGCAGGTCTGCTTATCTCCTATGGCATTCGTCGCAACTATATGCGAGTGCGCAAGCACAAAAAACGAAGTCCTCCACCCTCCCCGCCGCCAACCAACAATGATGCGGCGCAGTAAACGGATAAAGAAACGGCGACCAGAGGTCGCCGTTTTTGCATGGTTCCAGAGGCTGCGGGATTAGTTGTCGCCCAACAGGACGGAATCCAGCGCGATTTCGATCATATCGTTGAAGGTCAGCTGACGCTCTTCAGAGGTGGTCTGCTCACCGGTACGGATATGGTCGGAGACGGTGCAGATGGTCAGCGCCTTGGCACCGTACTCTGCGGCCACGCCGTAGATACCGGCGGCTTCCATCTCGACACCCAGGATGCCGTATTTTTCCATGACGTCGAACATGGAGGGGTCCGGGGTGTAGAACAGGTCGGCGGAGAAGATGTTACCGACGCGCACGGCAACGCCCTTGTTCTTGGCGGCCTGCACGGCATTGGCAACCAGGTCGAAGTCAGCGATGGCAGCGAAGTCGTGATCCTTGAAGCGCAGACGGTTTACTTTGGAGTCGGTGCAGGCACCCATACCGATCACCACGTCACGCAGTTTCACGTCTTCACGCACGGCACCACAGGAGCCCACACGGATCAGGGTCTTCACACCGTAATCGGTGATCAGCTCTTTTGCGTAGATGGAGCAGGAGGGGATACCCATGCCGTGGCCCATTACGGAGATACGACGGCCCTTGTAGGTACCGGTAAAGCCGAACATGTTGCGCACGTCGCAGATCTGCTCGACGTTCTCCAGGAAAGTTTCAGCGATGTACTTGGCGCGCAGGGGGTCGCCCGGCATCAGCACGGTATCAGCAAAGGCGCCATCTTTCGCATTGATATGAGGAGTTGCCATTCTCTTGATTCCTTCACACTAGGTTGAGTTTTATTGTTTTATAAATTGCCCGCCGCCGAAGTGGCGGGCGGGTAAATTACAGGAAGCTGGTACCGTACGCCAGTTTCGGCAGGCCGTGGTAAGCCGCGATGCTCTGGCCGATATCGGCAAAGGTCTCGCGACGACCGACAGAGCCAGCCTTGACCGGCTTGCCGAAGAACAGCACCGGAATGTATTCGCGGGTGTGGTCGGTACCACCCCAGGTCGGGTCACAGCCGTGGTCGGCAGTCAGCACCACCACGTCGCCATCTTGCAGCAGCTCAAACAGCTCCGGCAGGCGGGAATCGAAATACTCCAGCGCACCGGCATAACCGGCAACATCACGGCGGTGGCCGTAGGAGGAGTCGAAGTCGACGAAGTTGGTGAAGACGATGGTGTTGTCACCGGCCGCTTTCACCTCTTCCAGCGTGCGATCCCACAGCTCGGTCAGACCGGTCCCTTTCACCTGCTTGGTGATGCCCTGCTGGGCATAGATGTCGGCAATCTTGCCGATGGAGACAACCTGGCCACCCGCATCTTTCATGTAATCCAGCACGGTCGGCGCCGGCGGCAGCACTGAGTAGTCGTGGCGGTTGCCGGTACGCTTGAAGTTGCCCTTGCCAGTGCCCACGAACGGACGCGCAATCACGCGGCCGATGTTGTAGGGCTCCAGCAGCTCGCGAACGATGTGGCACAGCTCATAGAGCTTCTCGAGGCCGTAGGTCTCTTCGTGGCAGGCAATCTGGAACACCGAGTCGGCGGAGGTGTAGAGGATCGGCTTGCCGGTCTTCATGTGCTCTTCGCCCAGATCATCAAGCACCTGGGTACCGGAGGCGTGGCAGTTGCCGAGATAACCTGGCAGACCAGCCTTCTCGACGATGGCGTCCAGCAGCTCCTGCGGGAAGCTGTTGTGGTGATCCTTGAAGTAGCCCCACTCGAACAGCACGGGCACGCCGGCGATCTCCCAGTGACCGGACGGGGTGTCCTTGCCGGAGGAGAGCTCCTGCGCAAAGCCGTAGGCACCGACCACCTCGATATCTTTCTTCAGCCCTTCCGGGAAGTAGCCGGAAGCCTGCTCGCAAGCGTGGCCCAGACCCAGCTTGTTGAGGTTGGGTAGATTGAGGGCACCACGGCCTTCAATTTCACCTGCCGCACACGCCTTGGCGATATGGCCAAGGGTGTTGGCGCCCACATCTCCGAACTTGTCGGCATCGGCAGCAGCGCCAATACCGAAAGAGTCCATCATCAGAATAAAGGTACGTTTCATGGGTCTTCCCCTTGTTACAAATCGGCCAGGGTGATACGGCGGTACACTTCAGGCAGTGCTTCCGGCCGCTCGCCACCAATCCGGACAGCCGCCTGCACCATGCTGGCAGCCTGAGCATATTGCTCTTCAGTCTGAGCGTGGATCATCGCGATCGGCTTGTCAGCATCAACACTTTGACCCAGGCGGATAAAGTCGGTCAGACCGACCGCATAATCAAGTTTGTCACCGGCAGCGCGGCGACCACCGCCCATCGCCACCACGGCCAGACCCAGCTCGCGTGTATCCATGGCGGTCACGAAACCGCTGTTGGCCGCGAAGACCGGGCGCACGATGGCAGCCTTGGGCAGGTAAGCGTCATAACGCTCCATAAAATCGGCCGGGCCACCGAGACCAGTCACCATGCGACCGAAGATCTCGGCTGCCTTGCCGTTATCCAGCACCGCCTGCAGCTTGGTGCGGGCATCGCGCTCGCCGCTGGCAAGACCGGCGGAGATCAGCATCTCGGCGCACAGCGCCATGGTCACTTCGTGGATCCGCGGGTTGCGGTATTCACCTGTCAGGTAACGCACCGCTTCACGTACTTCCACCGCGTTACCGGCGCTGGAGGCCAGCACCTGGTTCATATCGGTCAAGAGCGCAGAGGTGCGGCAACCGGCACCGTTGGCCACGGCCACAATGCTCTTGGCCAGCTCTTCGGAGGCTTCGAAGGTTGGCATAAAGGCGCCGGAGCCCACTTTCACATCCATCACCAGCGCTTCGAGCCCGGAGGCGAGCTTCTTGGAGAGGATGGAGCCGGTGATCATGGCGATGGATTCGACGGTTGCAGTAATGTCACGTACTGCATAGATACGCTTGTCAGCGGGGGCCAGATCGCCGGTCTGGCCGATGATGGCGACCCCCGCCTCTTTCACCACTTTCAGGAAACGGTCGTTGTCGACCGAGGTCTGGTAGCCGGGAATGGCATCCAGCTTGTCGAGGGTACCGCCGGTATGGCCCAGACCACGACCGGAGATCATCGGCACGAAACCGCCACAGGCAGCGACCATCGGGCCAAGCATCAGAGAGACCACATCACCCACACCGCCGGTGGAGTGTTTGTCGACAATCGGGCCACCCAGATTGAGGTGATCCCAGGTTAGCACCATGCCGGAGTCGCGCATGGCGCAGGTCAGGGCGACCCGCTCATCCATGGTCATGTCTTTGAAGTAGACCGCCATCGCCAGTGCAGCGATCTGCCCCTCGCCGATGGTGTTATTGGTAATGCCCTGGACGAAGAATTGAATTTCTTGGGTACTGAGCGCTTCACCGTTGCGCTTCTTGCGAATAATTTCTTGAGGCAAAAACATCTTTCATTCCCTCCGCCATTGCTGGCGTTACACAAGCCTGAATCCTTGCCCGCACACCGCATGGTGGGGGCTAACAGGGCGGACAGCAGTCCGCCCTCTCATCAACCTATTAGTAACCGCTGGTGTTGGCCGGCTTGTCGCCATGCCCCAGAGTGGCCAGCAGACTGGCCAGCAGGCTGGATGCACCAAAGCGGAAGGTACGGGCAGATACCCAGTCGTTGCCGAGGATCTCTTCGGCCATGGCCAGATACTGACCGGCAACGGCGGCATCTTTCACGCCACCGGCAGGCTTGAAGCCGACTTTCGGATTCTTGGCCTTGATCACTTCCATCATGATGCGTGCCGCTTCTGGGGTCGCATTGACCGGCACCTTGCCGGTGGAGGTCTTGATGAAGTCGGCACCGGCATCGATACAGATTTCGGAAGCGCGACGGATCAGCGCCTCTTCTTTCAGCTCGCCGGTTTCGATGATCACTTTCAGCAGCACGTTGGCACCGCAGGCCTCTTTACAGGCTTTGACCAGATCAAAACCGATCTGTTCATTACCAGCCATGAAGGCGCGGTACGGGAACACTACGTCCACTTCGTCGGCACCGTAGGCGACCGCGGCACGGGTCTCGGCCACGGCGATCTCGATGTCGTCGTTGCCGTGCGGGAAGTTGGTCACGGTCGCAATGCGTACGTCGGCAGCGCCGATCTCACGCAGGGTCTTGCGAGCGATAGGGATAAAACGGGGGTAGATGCAGACGGCGGCGGTCAGGCCAGCCGGTGACTTGGCCTTATGGCACAGGTCGATCACCTTCTGATCGGTGTCGTCATCGTTCAAGGTGGTCAGGTCCATCAGGTTCAGAGCGCGCTGAGCGGCCACTTTCAGATCAGTCATTCTGTTCTCCAAAGTCTCGATTTAATCCAGATAACCGGGCACCACCATACCATCCAGCGATGGATGCACAGGCAGTAATCCCCAGCTATACGGGAATGGAATTACAGTGCGAAGGCACCGGCACTATCGGGATGCTATTCAAAACACCCTGCAGGCACTGCGACTGTAAATAAGGCAAGAGCCCTGTCACTTTCTTACAAAAGTGCGGACTTGGTTCCATGAAGACTTGAGAAAGGCCGACAACATCTGACCCGACTTCCCAATCAATTCCATTTGACCGCCAACACCCGATTTCATCGAGTATTAGTCATTGCCAGCACCCTGCTGGCAACGCCTATTTCAGCCGAGATACCCCCTGTTTGCAAGCCGGATTTGCCAATTTCAGAGGTACCTCACATCTGACAAATCCAGGTCTAAAAAAGCCTTACGAAAAGAAACGGGTCAGGATCCATGAGTAGGCCAATCCCCCCAGATAGACCCCGACGATCCCCATTACCCCGGACAAAACGGGAGGCGCCGGGATCGGCAATTTGAGGAAAGAAAACAACAAACCAACTATAAAGCCGGCCACCATCGCCAGTAGCACTTCATTCATATAACCTCCGATTTGACTCATTTTATTATTAGTTTAGATAGGAAAACGGTTGTCACCGCTCCATACGCGAACGCCACGGCAGATGCCGTGGCGTTCGTGTTTATACCCTGTCAGTCAGGCGGCGATTACATGCCGGACAGTGCCAGGAAGAAGCCTGCGATAGTGGCAGACATCAGGTTGGACAGAGAGCCAGCCAGTACGGCTTTCAGACCAAAGCGTGCAATGGTGCCGCGGCGGTTCGGCGCCATGGACCCCAGACCACCCAGCAGGATGGCAACAGAGGAGAGGTTGGCAAAACCACACAGCGCGAAGGAGATGATCGCCTTGGTGTGATCGGACATGGCCACACCGTTGATCAGCACTTCGTCTTTCAGGTACGGAGCGAAGTTCAGGTAAGCCACGAACTCGTTCACTACCAGCTTCTGACCGATGAAGGAACCAGCAACCACTGCTTCATTCCAGGGCACACCGATCAGGAAGGCCAGCGGGGAGAAGATCCAACCCAGCAGCAGTTCCAGAGAGAGTTGCGGATAACCGAACCAGCCACCCACACCGGAGAAGATGCCGTTGATCATGGCGATCAGACCGATGAAGGCCAGCAGCATCGCGCCGACGTTCAGGGCCAGTTGCATACCGGCAGAAGCGCCAGCAGCAGCAGCGTCAATGACGTTGGCAGGCTTGTCATCCAGCTCGGCATCAGCAGAGCTTTCGTCGTAGTTCGGGGTCTCGGTCTCGGGAACCAGCAGCTTGGCGAACAGCAGACCACCCGGCGCAGCCATGAAGGAGGCAGCAATCAGGTACTCCATCTTCACGCCCATGGAGGCGTAACCGGCCAGTACGGAACCGGCAACGGAAGCCAGACCACCACACATGACGGCGAACAGCTCGGAGTCAGTCATCTTGGCGATGTAGGGACGAACCACCAGCGGCGCTTCGGTCTGACCGACGAAGATGTTGGCGGTTGCAGAGAGGGATTCGGTGCGGGAAGTACCCAGTACTTTCTGCAGACCGCCGCCCAGCAACTTGATGACCATCTGCATGATGCCCAGGTAGTAGAGCACTGCTATCAGGGAAGAGAAGAAGATGATGACCGGCAGAACACGGAAGGCAAAGACAAAGCCGCCGCCACCGAACACTTCAAACATCTTGTTGCTGACCAGACCGCCAAACAGGAAGTCGATCCCGTTCTGGCCGTAGCTGATCACGCTGGATACCGCGTCGGATACGCCGACCAGGATATCGCGACCAACCGGAACATAGAGTACAAACGCCCCCAGACCGGCTTGAATTGCGAACGCACCGACAACGGTACGAACGTTGATTGCCTTGCGATTGCTGGAGAACAGCACCGCGATAAGGACGAGCGTCGCCATCCCTACCAGACCCATGAACAAATTCATTATTATCTTCCTCTAGTAGCACCTGGCTTGTTAGCGAGTTGTTATTAAACCCAACTAATCAAGGGGAGCGCATTATACTAATTAAAGTCCGATAAAATAGAATGCTGGTCACATTTTATCGTTATCAAAATGTCCAAGTGTCACAAAATTAGACAGCAAACGATTTTTACGCTCATTTTTTTTCCTGACAACTCAATCAGGTGTTGCGAATTTGTTTCATGGCTATTGGTCGTGATGGAAAATATGTTGGGCAGTTTCAAATAACACCTTGGCAACATCTGCCGATGGTTCATCCCGCAATGTCATCAATATTTCCGCTATTTTCGGCAGAGCTTCCGGTGTATTTCGGGAGCCTTGTACGCCTTGCAACGGCATATCTGGCGAATCGGTTTCCAGCACCAGGGCCTCGAGCGGCATAGCCCGAAATACCTCTCGCGTCTTGTTCGCCCGTTCAAAACTGATTACCCCGCCCACCCCGAGTCGAAAGCCCAGTTGCCAGAAAGCCTCCGCCTGCTGCAACGAACCGCTGAAAGCATGGATCACCCCACCACGAGGCGGCTTGAAGCGGCGCAACAGCTTGGCCACAGTGTCATTGGCGCGCACCGAGTGGATCATCAGGGGGAGCCCGGCATCTGCAGCCAGCCGGATCTGAGCCTCAAACAGCGCAAGCTGCCCCTCCTGCGGCACGTGAGAACGGAGGTCCAGCCCACACTCACCGATAGCCACCAGCCTAGCAGGTTGGCTCATCACCAGCGCTCGCAGCCGTTCCATCACCCCCTCACGCTGCTCACCGGCATACCAGGGATGAATGCCCAGACCATAAAAGAGGCCGTCATGCTGATCTGCCAGTGCCATCACACGAGTCCAGTTATCCTCTGCGATGGCAGGAATGATATACTCCGTCACCCCTAATGCCCGACAACGGGCCAGCAGCGCCTCCCTGTCTTGGTCGAACACCGGAAAGTCGAGATGGCAATGGGTATCTATCAGCTGCATATCACTCACACCTGTTTGCGGTATTTAATGGGTCATTGAACATGATGAACAACAGAAACAACGGCTTTACCCTGATTGAACTGGTGTTGGTGATCATAGTGCTGGGGATCCTGGCCGTCACCGCCCTGCCACGCTTTATCAATATCAAGGATGATGCCCTGAAAAGCACGGTCTCGGCGACTGCTGGCAGCTTTGCCAGTGCAGTTCAACTGGCAAATGCCGGCTGGTCGGTGAAAGTGAAGGGGGAGTCTATCGGGCTCTACAACTTGAGTAGCTTTGGCAAAGGCGATCTTGATATTAATCGCTATGGTTGGCCTGTAGGCACGAAAGAGGACTATAACCAAGCGCCAGATACAACATTTCCACCTGGCTCTAACGAAAACCAGATCTCTGTTAACAACGAAGATGACTGCAAGCTACTCTTCACTGGATTACTTGATACAGAGCAGACTGTTCCTGACTTAGACAATAACAACACTGAAACTGACTATAGTTCCGAACTTATTATTGCAGATGACCAAACTGAGATCGGAGGGTTAGAGCATCACAACTGCCGCTATATCCTGCGTGATTCTATCGGCCGCTTCCCGGATCACCCCAACGGCCTCGGCTTCGAGTACAACAGTGTTACCGGTGCCGTGACCCGCAATTTTGATTGAGCTCAGCCTCTTCTGCGCAAGCTCGCTCTTTGCTTGAGTCCTCATTATAACGAACCGGTGTGCAGCAGCGCCGGTTCTCCTGAGTGAGCCCCCACTCCTCGCACCACGCATCGTAACGGGCCAGCCAACGCAGCAATACCCCTTTCATCATCACACCTCCGCCAACAGGTTCAGGTCAAAAACCATCCTAATCAGAGTCGACAAGGGGAGCAAGCCATCCCCATTTTTGCGGTCGGTCGAGATAGAAAGAGCCGGTCAGCATGGCTGACCGGCTCTTTTAAGATTCCCTGAAGAGGTTATCAGATGAGCGATAGCTCATCCGCCTCAAAGGCTCTTCAGTTTCTCTTCCGGCAGAGCCAGCTCGTCGTTGTGGTTGACGCCGATACCGCGCTCCAGCACATGACGGGCGATGGCGTGGGCCTCTTCCAGCGAGTGCATGCTGTAGGTACCGCACTGGTATTCGTTCAGCTCGGGGATCTTGCCCTGCTCCTGCACGGTCAGCACGTCGCTCATGGCGGCCTGCCAGGCGGCGCCAACCCGGGCTTCGTCTGGTGCGCCGATCAGGCTCATGTAGAAGCCGGTACGGCAACCCATGGGGGAGATATCGATGATCTCCACGCCGTTGCCGTTCAGGTGATCACGCATGAAGCCGGCAAACAGGTGCTCGAGGGTGTGGATGCCGCGCTCGGAGAGGATCTCCTGGTTCGGCACGCAGAAACGCAGGTCGAACACGGTAATGGTGTCCTTGTTCGGGGTCTGCATGGTCTTGGCCACACGCACCGCTGGCGCTTCCATACGGGTGTGGTCAACGGTAAAACTGTCCAATAACGGCATTTCTGACTCCTGATTTGGTTACCAGAACCAGCCCCCACGGGAGAGCTGATCCTTGCATTGACGGTACTGGGCGCCGTAGCGCTGGGCGCGAGCTTCCACCTTGCGAGAGGTCTTCATCAACCACCCCTTGCTGCGATAGCTGCCACGCCGGTAGCCACCCCACCCTTCGTGATAGTTGAGGTACTGGCCATAGGCATCCCACTTGGAGGTGCCATTGAGCCGCTGGGCTTTGTTAGTGTACCAACCCATAAAATCGATGGCGTCGGCAAAATCATCGCGGTCACTCCAGCTGTTGCCGGTTTCCCGCTGGTAATCCGCCCAAGTTTCATCTTTGACCTGAGCATAACCATAAGCCGAACTGGCCCGCCCGGTCGGGATGAAGAGGAAATACTGCATCGGCGGCTGAGCATCATGTACGTACGAGGACTCCTGATACATCATGGCCATCACCACATGGATCGGCGTCCCCCACTTCTCGTTCATCTTGAGCGCGGCCTTGTGCCACTCCGGCTTCTCGCGAAAGATCTGGCACAGGTTTTCCGGCTGAGCCGGCGGGCGGGTACTGCACGCAGTGAGTACTGCCAGCAGGCCTGCCACCGCCACGATGCGCTTTCGGGACATCAGAGCAGAACTTGATTTGCTCTCCTGAACATAACGAGGCAAAAACGACATCAGATAGCGTCTTCGTTCTCTTCGCCGGTACGGATACGAATGACACGCTCCACCTCGCAGACGAAGATCTTGCCATCACCAATCTTGCCGGTACGGGCGGTGTTCTGGATCGCTTCCAGACAGGCATCGAGATCCTCGTCCTGCACCACCAGCTCCACCTTCACTTTCGGCAGGAAGTCGACCATATATTCGGCGCCGCGATAGAGCTCGGTATGGCCCTTCTGGCGGCCGAAGCCTTTGACTTCGGATACGGTCATACCGTTGATGCCGATCTCGGCTAGGGCCTCGCGCACATCGTCCAGCTTGAACGGTTTGATGATGGCTTCAATCTTCTTCATGGTGACTCCTTACCAGTTCTGTTTGCCGAACCCGGATGTAATGGGGTAACGGCGATCCTTACCAAAGTTGCGAGCCGTAATGCGGGGCCCGACCGCCGCCTGACGGCGCTTGTATTCGTTGAGATCCACCAGGCGGATCACCTTGCGCACCACCGCTTCCTCGAAGCCCTCGGCCACCATGTCGGCCACGGACGCATCCTCTTCCACATAACGCTTGAGGATGGCATCGAGGATGTCGTATGGCGGCAGACTGTCCTGATCCACCTGATCCGGCGCCAACTCTGCTGAAGGGGGGCGGTCGATAACCCGCTGCGGGATCACATAGTCGACCGAGTTGCGATATTCGCACAACTTGAAGACCAGCGTCTTGGGCACATCTTTCAGCACGTCAAAACCGCCAGCCATGTCACCGTACAGCGTGGCATAGCCAACAGCCATTTCACTCTTGTTGCCAGTGGTCAGCACGATACGACGACGTTTGTTGGAGAGCGCCATCAGCAGCACGCCGCGGCAGCGGGCCTGCAGATTCTCTTCGGTCGTATCGCGAGCGGTACCTTCAAACAACGGCGCCAGCTGGGTCATAAATCCTTCGAACATCGGCTCGATGGAGATGATGTTGAACTCAACCCCCATCCGCTCAGCCTGCTCCTTGGCATCTTCCACACTCATCTGGGCGGTGTAGCGGAACGGCATCATCACCGCTTGCACCTTGTCGGCCCCGATGGCATCGGCCGCGATGGCCAACGTCAGCGCCGAGTCGATGCCGCCGGATAGGCCCAGCACAGCGCCGTGGAAGCCGTTTTTGGTAACGTAGTCGCGCACTGCCAGCACCAACGCCTTATAGGTCTCGGCCAACGGCTCCAGCGGTGCAGCGGGTTCCCGCGCCTTCACTGGCTGGCCATCGGCAAAACGTACCAGCGCCAGCTCTTCGGCAAACGGGGCCAGCTTGTGAGTCAACTCGCCCTGGCTGCTGAACACCTTGGAGCAGCCGTCGAAAATCAGCTCGTCCTGACCGCAGACCTGATTGAGGTAGACCAGCGGCAGACCGGTCTGATCGCAGCGCTCGGCCATCAGCTCGCGGCGGATCCAGGGTTTTTCCTGATCATAGGGCGAGGCGTTGATGGTGAGCAGCAGCTCGGCCCCCGCAGCCTTGGCGGCCAGCGCCGGGCCAGGCTGCCACAGGTCTTCGCAGATGAGTAGACCCAGATTGTGACCACGGAAGGGAACCACACAAGTCTCGGCCGCGGCGGTGAAGTAGCGCTTCTCGTCGAATACCCCGTAGTTGGGCAGGTCCTGCTTGAAGTAACGGGCAATCAACTTGCCTCGCTCATAGAGGGAGGCTGCGTTATAAAGAGCCTCACCTTCACGCCAGGGATGCCCGACCAAAATGGCGCAGTTGCCCTGCCATTCGGCAATGCGAGCCAGCGCGGCATCGACCCGCATCATCAGATCGGCGCGCAGCAGCAGATCTTCCGGTGGATAACCGGTCAGGGCCAGCTCGGAGCAGACCAGCAGATCGGCACCTTGCTGCTCGGCCTGAGCCGCCGCAGCGAGCACTTTGTCAGTGTTATCTTCGATGGCGCCTACCGTCAGATTCAACTGGGCAAGCATCAGAGAGAGGGCTTTTGCCATGGCGATGCATCTTGTATTCGAAAATGATGGGGAATGATAAAGAAAAGGCGCTGGCTGTGCCAGCGCCCCGGATTCAAGGGGTACAACTTAGATTGGCCGCATTGGTTACACCATTATCCACCAGCAGGGCACAAGGACCACTAATCACCTGACCGTTGGCGGGTGGCGTCATGGCGATGCTGAGGGAAGCTGGTTTCAACAAGTAAGTTTTATTTCCCTGTGCACTGTAGGAGAAGTTCACCACCAAGCTACTATTTTGCGCTGCCGTACAGACATAGGTAGCCGGCTGGTTGTTAGCCTGGGGTTTATCAATACGGCAAGTAGCCCCCGTAGTTGTGGTACTGACATTCAAGCCACCGAAGGTATTTTTGCTGCAAGATACTGGCGCAGTATTGTTGCCATTCCCCTGCTCAAGACACTCGATCCGTCCCGATACCGTGAGAGTTGGCACAGTCTGGGAGCTGGTATCGATCGAGATAGGCATGGTGGCGACCTTGGCCTCACTTCGATCTACCGGTGAGATAAGTGAAGCTGTGATCCCCGAGTTACCTTGGTAGGCCGTCACCTTGATCGATGCACTTTGCAACACGTTGGATGCATCCTTGGTGCTCTTCTTGGCGGACAAATAACCACGGCTGTAGCTACCAAAATAATAGCTGCCAAGATCAACGACTGTCTTGACAGGCTCGTTGGTCACACCGACATAGTCAGAGGCACTGCCAGTCAACTGGCCACTCAATGGCACCAAGCTCCACTCCGCCAGCATGGTCAGATTGATATCCTGAAACGGAACCTTGGCCAACAGATCCTGAGAGGTCAGATCGAGCTTCGAGAGACTGTCCGGCGAGAGCAGATCCACGTAGATACCTCTAGCAATCAACTGGGCGGTCCCCGTATTCATGGTGATCTTGGTGCTGGTATCTCCCCCTGTCGCAGCATTGGCAGGCAACCAATCCGCAAATTCGGTGATCGTCGGCGGCGTGGCCGTGGGGTTTGCGGTCCAGTTGAGGGTGTTTTTCTGCCAGGTGATGTAGGTAGTAACTACGTACTTGATGTAGTTCTGATAGCTGGTCTGGTTTGCGGGCTTGGCAAGAAAATCAGCGCTGGTCACGACAACTTTGATCAGGTTCCAGTCAGGCAGCGGGCGATAGTAACCATCAAGTCTGACAAAGCGGCAGGCATCCACATAATCGCCACTATTGACCGATGAGAGGCCACTGTTGTAACGCAGTCGACTGGTATTGAGTGGAGCGTAAAACTGTTCGAAACTGCTGCCGCTGCCATCGAAATGATCCTTGCAGCAACTGGTGCAGAGACTCGGTTGATCTCTGACACTGCTGTTGAGTACCCCGGTCTGCTTGGTAACCTGGGAGCCCACATTCCAGTACAACAGGTTGCTGCTGGTCAAAATGGCCTTACCGGGCAGGTAGGCATTGACACTCGAGCCATAACTGCAGGAACAGGAGACCGATGCCAGATCCTGCAGCACCTGTTGAGTATTGCCACCATTGTCTGGCTTATAGGTAACAGTCTCGAATTGCACCAGTTTGCCAACAGAACCATCCTTGGAGGTCACGGTGGGCAATGGCTTGCTGGTCTCTTGCTTGCGCCCTTCCTGGTCAATCTGGATGGAAATGACATCGGGCGCGACCCCGGGGGTATAAACCACATGGGGCGGCTCACGACTGGTATCCAACCCCCCGTTAAACTGATTCTGGGTTAATGACTCAACAGGCGATACCGCACCGGAAAGCAACAAGGAATGGGACTGCCCGACGCTGTCGCTCCAACTGACATTGACATTGACCACCTTTCGGCCAGGATAGGCATGCAAATAACCCGCCGGGATAGCCGTCTGCCAGCCAGAGCCATTCCAGTACTGATTACTGACGCTCCAACTAAGGGCATAAGTCCCACCGCCATCAGGAGGTGTTGCCGAACTGGAACCTGCCGCGATACTGTTATAAGCAGTAAACGGTGAAACCGCGCTTACCACTCCATTGAAGGTACGAAACGCATCCAGTTTTGACTCCGCCAGACGCATGGCTACCTCATAACGGCGGCTATCCTGGGAGGTATTGAGCAACGAACGAGACATAGCCACCAGTCCTGCGACCCCCACTCCCAGCAGAACCAGGGTGATCAAAATCTCTAACAGCCCAAATCCCTTGTGCGGTTTCATACATGCTCCTACCAGTCGCGCCAGCTACCAGGCACCAGATTGATGCTCTGAAACGCAGCTCCATTTTCGATATTGCTCAACACCGCCTGATCATACTTGGCATCAAAGGTGCCGTTAGCCGTTTTGCCCAGTTGATAGTTGGCCACCACGGCACCGTTGACGATAGCCCCCCCCTTCAAGCTGATATCAGTAGTCGCCGTAGCAGGCGTGGATGAATAGGCAAACACCAGCCCATAGAGGGTAGCGCTCCCATTGACCATCAGATTGCCATTGCGAACGATGAGTACCACGGGCGCAGCAACCGAGCCGATAGACCCACCCGGTTTGCAGTCTCCATCGACGATAATCAGGCCGCTTGAGGCGGTCGAGAGCGAGTCGCAATTATTCAACCGATGTACTGCTCGTGACTCCAGATTGGCCCACCCCGTAGCGTCATCATTCTCGTTAAACAGATACCAGACCAGGTCTGTGGGGAATGCCGTATCATTATCTTTGATGTCCGACTGCTTATCACCCTTCTGGCTAATGTAGGTACTACACCCGCCGCTGTAGTCTCCCTGGTGGCAAGTCTGACCAGAACCATTGGTCAAATCCACATTGCCATTCGTCCAGACAGATAACGGAACCCCTGGCCCCCCACCGTTAGGGTTGGCCACCACAGTGAAGTTGCCGGATACTGCCATACCACCGGCAACTGTCAGGGGGGCTGCGGGAGTGCCGGCCAACACGCTTATCTTGATGGCCTTCACCTCAACCTCTGCATTGGCGGTACTGTCCACCAGGGTTGCCATAGTGCGCACTTTAACCGGAACTACGTTCGCCCCACCGACAATCACGGTCGGTTCATCCAGAGCCCACAGGGTATAATTGCCAGCCGAAACAGTGATAGATATACCGCTACTGGGGGTGCGCCAAGCTGCATCCTGCGCAAGCCGTCCGACCCCATCCGAGAGACCCAGCTCGGCCAGTGCCAACGCCTGCCGGTACTGTACTTCATTAAGACTGACACGACGGTCAGCAACCATCAGCTTGCCCACCAGCAAAGAGATGCCAAGCAGGATCACAATAAGCAGCAGCGTAATAGTGAATGTGGTAAAGCCAAGATAACGTTTCATGGCATCAATACCCGTCGTTACGCAGCTTGATATCACGCTGCAAGGTGAGTTTAAGTGCACTATTTGCCTTTAACTGACCCGATATGGCCAAGCGCACCGTTCTCGCGCCAGCCGACGCACTGCTTCCAAGCAGCGAAAAAGTGAGGTCAGTCACCTCAATGGTGTCATCGGTACTGAGTAAATTCCCCGTGCTGCAACTGGTACCGAGCTGCACCCCTTTGTCGGTACTGTCGTAGCTGTAAATAAAGATCTCATTGGCACCGAGGGTTCCATTGTTATCATCATCGTATTTCAGCCGGATACAGCGATAAATCTTGGAACCAGTGATCGTCTCATTCATCAGGTCGCTGCCAGTATCAAAATAGAAGGGGGATCTGGAGCCTGATGCAGCATTGAGAAACACAGTAGCTCCCTGATCGTAACCAGTTCGCTGTACATCACGGGCAATCATGTCCGTGATACTTTGCAGCTCCTGATTTAGACGACTTACCTGCATCGATGTTTGATTGGCCTTGAGAATAGTGGCGAACAAGGATGTTACGGCTGCGACCAAAAACAGACCTGCGACCATGGCCACCATTAACTCGACGATGTTAAAGCCTCGTGCCAGACCTAATCGCATGGAGAGCTCCCCGTGACTGGCTCGGTTCTCACTCGCCCATTTGTGGCAATAATAACCCTGTGCTCAGAGGTCCCGTTCTTCAGACAAATAGAACCATTGCCCAAACCGCCACTGCCGTGAAGATCTTTGAATGAGCCTCTACGGTTATTGATTTCAAGAGCATTTTCAGAACCGGATAATTCATAGTTTGTCGTCAGAGTAATGCCGTTAAACTCGCTGGCATCAACGCCCTTGCGACCTTCAATAACAGAACATGAATCCGAGCAGCTATTACATGCCGAATCAAGAACGATGCGATAGCACCAATTGGCCTGCCCCGCATTGAATATCTTGAAGATTATCGGCTTATTACGTTTGATAGCCTCAGACTTGAGCAGCATGATATCCGTGTAAACGGCTTGGGTAGCCGCCTTGACCATCTGCTCCTGGCGCAATGACTGATAACTGGGGATGGCTACGGTTAGCAGCAGGGCGACCAGAGCCATGGCGATCATCAATTCAATCATGGTAAAACCGGCTGAGCGCCCCTCTGCGAATTCCATTGGCTAAAGACTCCTTTCTTTTCGCACATGCCAGTAGAGTATGATGTCAGTACTATCCTATAGTATCTATCTGTTTAACGAACCCTGCCGCGCCCATGAGAATCAAACAATCCGGAATCACCCTGCTGGAATTGATGGTGGTCGTTGCCATCGTTGCCATCATTGCCGCTGTCGCCTACCCGAGCTTTACTGACGGTCTGCGTAAATCTCGTCGAGCCGATGCCATCAAGGGCTTGCTGACCATGCAGCTCAAACAAGAAGAATTTCGCATCTCCAATGCCAGTTACAGCAGTGCGATAGCCAGTGTGGGCAACCCAACCAGCGATTACTACACCTTTAGCATTTCTGGCGCCAGCGCCACCGCCTACACACTAGTGGCCACCAGCAAGGGGGCCCAGGTCGGCGACAAGGCCGGCAATACGGCCTGTGATACCCTGACTATCAACAAGGCCGACATCAAGACGCCTGCCGAGTGCTGGAACTGAACGCTACCAGCATTCGGTGGCTGTCATGGTGGCTCGTGATACCCCCTGCAGTCCGCTCTGATCGAGAGTCAACAATCCACAGGGATCGCCATTCATCACACCTGTCGGAATGGCGGTCAGGGTATAACGGGCCCCACTGGCATTGAGCGCTACATTGTAATACGCAGCCCCCCCATCCCTCGGCAGGGTCGCCAAGCCGGCAGAGGCTAGGTTACCGGCGTCGTAATTGCCATTGGCAGTAAACTCCCGCTCCAGATATTGCGCCGCTTCCAGCAACACTGCCTTGGCTTCGGCCCGCTTGGCAGCCGCCATGTAGTTGTTGTAACTGGGATACGCGATCGCGGCCAGAATGGCGACCACTGCGACCACTATCATCAACTCAATCAGGGTAAAACCACGTTCCATGCCAACCTCTACTCCAGTTGCAACCAGGACTGGCGGCCACCCAGATCGCCTGCCCCCTCTTCCAGCGTGACCGAGATATTTCCGCTGGAGCCGCTGATATATTTGCGCTCCATCTCGGCATCTTCCACTACGCTTGGCGTCGTGGTGAGCTCATCAAATTGCTTGCCGCTGACCGGCACCTTGATGTCATTACCAGAATCATCCTTGATCGCGACGTAGTCATCATCGTTGACAGCCCCGTCGCCGTTAACGTCGAACACCGAGTAGGTGAGTCTGGCCCCCGAGATGGGATCCAGCTCCATCAACCAAGAGCGGCCACCAAAGTCACAGGCATCCGCCGACGGGATCAAGGTATTGAAGATCAGTCGCTTATGCCGATAGAGCATCTCGGAGACGGCCCGCTCACCGACCCCCTTGCTCAAGCTTGGCGATTTCAATAGCAGATACCAACCCTTTTGGCTGGTGTAATTGACATTCCGGTTGGAGACAACCCTCACGTTGAACTTGATAGTGGTGCCGTTGGCCACAAACTCATGGGTGATGATCTGCTGCAACAGCTGGCTACTGAGCACGGTAGCCCCCGTATCCCAGATACCGTACACCGCTTCCAGCCTCGGCGTGGCGGGAACCAGTTTGTCATCATTGGTAAAATAACTGCCAGTCCCCATCATCACCATAACCCCCCCTTTAGGGTGCCGAATAGCCAAAGGACGCATGGTGATCGGCTGACGCGTACCGGCACTGCAGCTGCCATTACAGGCCTGGAACAGCGGCTTGGGCTTGTTGCCCGTTTTCAAAGCACTTCCCCACTGGGCACTGTTTCTGTCAGTCAGATCGAATTTCCACAGATTGCCGTGCAGGTCACCGGCATAGACATAGTCGACAACCCTGTCCCCGTCTTGATCTACCGGCAAGGGGGAAGATAGACCGTTGGGCTCGCTGGAAGACCCTACCTCGGTATCAATCTCTTTGATGATGGCGCCAGTCGCCAGATCCAGCACAAAAAGCCTCGCAGTCTGACTGGTGCTGTTGTAACCATTCGCAACCAGAGCAACCCATTTGTTGTCGGCTTTGACACGTACCAGAGTGGGTGCCGCCAGTGCAACCCCCATTTCGCTATCGGTGAACTCCCACAGCATCTTGTCGGCGGTGAAGTTATCCGGGGCCGTCACATCGATGGCAAATACCGCCTTGCCACCGGCACCGGTGGATCCCAGCAAGATGCTCTTCCAGCGACTGCCCAGATAGGCATCGCCCACCTTGGGCGTCCCATCCACATAGTAGCGATGGCTGTAATTCGGTCTGGTCAACTGATTCAGCTCGCCCAGCAGGCTGGACGGGATATAGGCCAGTCGCTCGACACCGTCGGCGACTCGAAATCCGTGCAGCATACCGTCATTGGCACCGACATAGAGCATGGGTGGGCGCCGTGTAATCGCCGTCGAGCTTAGAAAAGCTTGGTAACCCTCCCGCTCGGTCTGGGTCAGACCGGCTGCACTGCTGTAACCGTAATCACGCTTGCCCACGTAGACGGGATCAGAATTGATGATGTCGCCGAGCAGATCACTACGATTACGAAACGCACCACCATTGCGCTGCTCACCACTGCGATCACCGCGCAGATAGGCGACACGGCTTTCTCCCTGGTTGTCACCAGCGACATTGAATAGAGCCCGGTTGGTCACATTCAGCGTATCCCAACGAAAGGGGATGCCGACACCATCTTGCCGGGTGAAGATATTGCGTGCCGAAGGCTCGGGGATCAAGGTAGCGGCATCCCAAGCGATCTCCCCAAGGGTGCCATCGCTGTTCAGCGGGATCGAGACCAGTTGCCCCGACCAGTCGCCGCTGTTGTAGCGGGCCTGGTAGATGTGGGTATTGCTGTCCAGCCGGGTTGCGTTGGCGGTCACTGAACTGGCTGAGCTGTTACGGGCGGCAATCTGTGCCAGCGTACTGCTCAGGGCTGCGGCGAAGGTATCCGGATCCGCCGCGCTGAAAAAGCTCCCCTTGCTGTTGACAGCCGCATGCCACAGATCGTCGATCTTGAACTCATCGGAATCATAAGGATTCGGCCAACTGCCCGGGATACCGTTGGCAGGATTGAGCGACCCGTTGACCCCGAGTCCGACGGTAAAGTTGACCAGATGCTGCCAGTTGGCAGGATCCGCCGTGCTGGCCGGCACCTTGTCGGCCAAATCGGCACGCAGGTCGGTTTTCCAGTATTTGAAGGCCACGTCCGCCAAGGTGTTCTTGATGCCATCCAGGTCCTGATCGCCGACCGAGGGCGAATCCCCGTTCCAGTAACCATCAGTCATCAGGATGTTGTAGCTCTGGCGGCAAGTCAGATGAGGAAGCGTGCTGCCGGCACGGGCAGACCAAGGGCCATTATTGTCACTGCGGGAAAAATACTCCCCAACCTCTTTCAGACCGGTACGCAGCGGTGTCCCCTTCGCCAAAATATCGCGGCCATACAGTTCATTGAAAAATGCGCTTCTGTCGGTACCCGAAAAAGGGGTGACACCACGAATAACACTATCCTTGGCATTGATGGTGGCAAAGCCGACCCGAATTCCCTCTCCCTGACTGGCAAAAGCTCGTCCCACGCCTGCCCGAGCAGCCAAAATCCGCGAGCGGTAATAGGTATACCAGTTGGCAAAATTCTGGATCTCTTCGTCATAGCTACAAACGGGAGCGTTTTTGCAGTCACTGCGATTGGAACGGTCACCATATGTTTTGCCAGACTGAATTTCCACTCGGGTATAGCTGTTTGCCAGCTTCACATTACCGCTACCCTTATAGTCGAAATAGACAGCCGGCCAGAAACTCTCGTCACGGTTGAAATAATAAGGAGAAAAATCAGTGTAATAGATGGCCCACCAAGCCCGATTAGTTTCAGTCAGGTTGCGACAACCGGCCGCCGTCTTCATAGGGTTGTGAGGGGCACAGGTCACTTTGGCATTGGCCATCAAGGAGCCATCCGCATTGGCCCAGGGACGATAGGTCAGCTGCGGGTTGTAATAGAGCTTGTTGTTATGGCTGGAGCGCACGTAGGCATTGCGGGCGTTGTCGCTGGCAAAGGTGATCGTATAGTTGTCGTAATCATCACTCCCGTAGACTTGGCTAGCGCGTGGATAGACATAACGCGCATCGTTCTCGATCAAGGACTCGGGCATGATCTCGAAATGCATCGAGCCTGAATCATCCAGGGTAAACATGATATTGGGATCGGCCCGGGTGCCGAGATAGAGGGGAACCTGGGCAATATCGAGCGCCGCCTGTGCCGAAGCACAGCAGAGCATCACTGAAAGGCCAAAACCAAGTTTGCCCATACACCGCCTCCTAGCGACTATAGGTCGATTGCAACAGCACCCGGCTCTCGTCAGAGAGACCAAATCCCCTTGCAGTAATACGATATAGACGACGCTCACTGATGGGCTCATCGACTGCCAGATCCTCGCTCCCCCCCTGGGTATAGGGCAACCGTTCGATAAAGTATTCGGGAGCGCGCCCCGCCAGACCACTGTTGGTATAGGTACGCCAGGCGGTCGAAGGGGAGGCAGGATCCACCGCGGTGTCGATAAATTCATACAGGCCCGCGCTGTTGTCATAGGGACCCGAGTTGCCAGCCTCGATATAGCGCTCGGCAGCGCGCAGGCCCGCTTCTGCCGCCTGCAATGCCTGCAGTGCCTCTTTCTGGTTACCCGCCATCTTCTCTTGCAACTGCGCCCCACGCATGCTGGCCATACCCAGCAGGCTCACCATGACCAGAAAAATCAGGCTGATCACCAGCGCCATCCCCTGCTGTCGATCCATCATGACTGGGCTCCTCAAGGTAGCCGATTGCGCAGCGCAACTGTGGTTTCGGCGACCCAGTACCAGTTGCGATCGGTCGCCCGGAAGGTGGTTCCGGCAAAGCTAAGGGCCTGCGGAGACGACACCACATTGCCTTGGTTACTGCGCATAAGAAGCTGTACTCCAATCCCCAGTACATTGTTCCAGTTTGGATTGCTGGCGGCGCTCACATAGCGATCTGCCGCCCGATCCCGGTTCTGATCCTCGCCGAATGTAAGTTGCATATTGGCCACCCCTTCGATAAGGGGCATACCTGCAGCCACCCCGTTCTTGCGATAAAGCGCATAGGGGCTGCTGGCTGAGGGGCGGGCGATATAGTAGAGACGGGTTTCCACCCTGTTCACGACCGAGCCAAGACCAAACCGCTCCTCGGGTGGGCTGCTGGCCCCCCCCCAGGAACTGCTGGCATTGCCTGGCGTATATTTGTTGTCATTGGAGTGGACGATATTGACCTCACGCCCCCCTGCCACGCCCTGTACTTTGGTGACCTGAAATATTCTGGCCTTCTGACAGTCGGAGACCATGACGATATCTCCCTCGCACAGATCGCTATAACCCTGTGCGCCGGAACCACAATAGTCGGCCTTGCTGGATAGCTGCTGCACAAACAGCTGGGCGGCACTGTTATGATTATCACGACTGAGCGGAACCCCAACCCCAACCGGCCCCTGAACCAACAGGATATCGCTACCCGGCATGGGTCTGGGCTCGGAACCGCTGAACAGAGCAGACAGCTCGGCTGGCAAAGTGGACGTCACATTGTCGTAACCACGCAAAAAGGTGGTGAAGTTGTAGGGCAGTGCCGTACTGTTATTGAGGGTATTGGTGATATTGGCCCCCTGTTTGCTGAGACACCCCTGATAGCCCACCATACGCAGCTCTTTTTGCAGCAGATTGGTGGCAAATCCGCTATCTTCCCGCACCCGGGCAATGGCCTCGCCAGTGAGATAGGTTTTGTGATTGCCGAGAAACACCTGAATCATGACCCCCACCGTTATCAGCGAGAGCACCAGGGCGATCATCACCTCGACCAAGCCGATCCCGTGCTGGTGTAGCGGCAAACCGCTCCTGCTCATAGGTCCGTCCTCAGGATCATGCTGCGCGACGCTGGATCAGTCGACAGCCGACTGCTATCCCACTGAATAGTGATGGTGGCCCTTCCGGCACTGACCGATACGGCGCCATCGCCACCTGGTAGCTCGGCTACGACCCGCTTCCAGTGTTGCAGATCCTGAACCGCCATAGAGCTACCCGAGACAGTTTCGCCCAAGTCGATATTGTATTGCCCGTTCAGAGCCGCACTGCGATTGGCCCGCATCATGTCGTTGATCATGTATGCATACTGGGTCGCCTCGGTACGCGTCAGCGCCGACTGGTTACTCTTGAGAGCCTGCAGTTGCAGAGTCGCCATGCCCAGAATACCGATGGAGAGCACCAGTACCGAGATCATGATTTCAAGCAGTGACAAACCCCGTTCTCGCATCATGGGCAGCTAGCCTCGGTAATGGAAGGGCGACCAGCCACTGTGATGTTGATATCACGGGAGGGCTCATTTCGACACTCATCAGGACGCAGGGAAAATACCCGTGCCAACGGAGTGCGGCCATCAAGAAAACCCTCGCTATTAAAACGCAGCAGGGAGGTATTGCTGCTCAATACCCCGCCCCCCATGTCGGGAAAGCCTCGCAACAACTCACCATTATCCAGTATGCCGTTACCGTTGCCATCGACCCAGATCTGCCAGCCAGCCTCCCAGTGATGCTGGGTCAGGTTATCGGCAGAGGCGGAGAGGGTCACTACCGTGTTGCGGCGAATGGCTTCTGAGCGGGCAAGGTTGATGGCCGCAACAAAGTTGTTAGCCTGAGTATTGAGAGAAATAGTGCGCAGCAAAGCGTTGAAGGAAGGAACCCCCAACGTGAGTAACAAAGAAACGAGCGCTATGGTGACCATAAGCTCGATAAGGCTAAAACCTGAACGCAAAAACATCCTGTTTCGCTCTGATTTGTTCCAGGAGGACAGACACACTCCATGTGTGCTAAGCCAGAGTAAGGGCTTGCTGGCAGTCTATGCCGGGCACTTGGTGTTTCAATCCCGGCAATGCAAAAGTTCGAGCTGCATCATCAATTTTCGCTGCAATCTGGTTGCGAACATGAAAATAGGACTCGTTAGAGCCAAAAAAAACAAAGCCACCTCAACGAGGTGGCTCTGGCAATAAACCGACATCCAGCGAGATGAGAGGGATCAGAGGATCCGCAGCTCTGGCGGCACTTCAAACACCACGTTCTCTTCACGGCCAGGATGCTCGGCGACCACCTTGCCTCCCAGCTCCCGCAAGCGGGCAATCACGGACTGCACCAGCACCTCGGGGGCGGATGCGCCGGCAGTGACGCCTATCGCCTTCACCCCTTCCAGCCAGCTCGCCTCAATCATCGACGCATCGTCGATAAGATAGGCTCTGGCGCCCACCTTTTCGGCCAGCTCGCGCAGACGGTTGGAATTGGAGGAGTTACGAGACCCCACCACCAGCATGGCGTCCACCAGCCCTGCCATCTCCCGCACCGCATCCTGACGGTTCTGGGTGGCGTAGCAGATATCGTCCTTGCGCGGCCCCTGGATCTTGGGGAAGTGCTTGCGCAACGCATCGATGACGTCAGAGGTCTCATCCACGCTCAGGGTGGTCTGGGTGACAAAGCAGAGGTCATCCGGGTTCTTCACCTTGAGCTTGGCCACATCTTCAGGCGTCTCCACCAGATACATGCCGCCTTCGCGATTCTCGTACTGCCCCATGGTCCCGATCACCTCGGGGTGACCGGCGTGGCCGATGAGCACAGCCTCGGAGCCCTTGCGGCTGGCGCGATGAACCTCCATGTGCACCTTGGTCACCAGCGGACAGGTGGCATCGAATACCTTGAGGGCGCGGGATTTGGCCATCTCGCGCACTGTCTTGGCCACGCCATGGGCAGAGAAGATGACGATGCTGTCATCCGGCACCTCGTCCAGCTCCTCGACGAAGACTGCGCCCGCCTCTTTCAGCTTGTTCACCACATACCGGTTATGCACCACTTCGTGGCGGACATAGATGGGGGCCCCGAACTTCTCCAGCGCGCTCTCGACAATGCTGATGGCGCGATCGACACCGGCGCAAAAACCGCGAGGGTTAGCGAGCAGAATATCCATTAATGCACCTTCTCCTCATCATCAACGCCCAGGATCTCCACCTCGAAGGTAACGGTATGACCAGCCAGCGGATGGTTGAAATCGACCGTCACCGACATTCCTGCTACCGCCCGGATGATGCCCGGCAGCTCGCTGCCATTGGGCTGATCGAACAGGATGATGGTGCCGACTTTTGGCTCCACTTCGGCGCCAAACTTGGCACGGTCGAGATGGTAGATATTGTCGGGATTGGAGAGACCAAAGGCCTCTTCCGGCGCCAGAGTAAAACTCTTGCTCTCCCCTTCGCACAGGCCCAGCAGACACTGCTCGAAGGTGGGGGTCAGGCTGCCATCGCCCATCCGCAGGCGGGCAGGTTTGCCGTGCAGCGCCGTGCTGTCGGCAACCGAGCCATCTTCCAGCTTGATGGAGAAGTGGAACAGCACGCTGCTGTTAGCGGTGATCTGCTGGCTCATGCCTGCTCCTTTTTCTCACCACGGAAACCGTCCAGCACGATCATGGCGGCCCCGATAAAGATAAAGCTGTCGGCCAGATTGAATGCCGGCCAGTGCGCACGCTGCCAGTAGAAGTCGAGAAAATCGACCACATGGCCCAGCACCAGTCGATCAAAGACGTTGCCGAGGGCGCCGCCGATGATGAGTGAATAGGCGATACCGCTCCAACGCTGGGTCACCGACTGCTTGCGCAGCCAGTGGATCAGCAATCCACAGATGGCAAAAGCCAGCACCGCGAAGAACCAGCGCTGCCAGCCCCCCTGATCAGCCAGAAAGCTGAATGCGGCGCCCTTGTTGTAGACGTGAACCAGATTGAAGAAGGGGGTGATCTCCACCCCCGGGTAACCAAATGGCAGCAACTTGACCACGGCGAGCTTGCTCGCCTGGTCCAGTACAAAGGCCAGCACTGCCAGCCACAGCCAACGCAGGCCGCTTTTATGTTGAGTCATGTTCATCAGGCAAATTGACGAGTTTCGCCGTCACCCTCAACGTTGGTCACACAGCGACCACAGATCTCTTCGTGACCCGCGATGGCGCCCACATCTTCGACATGGTGCCAGCAGCGGTCGCACTTGGCGGCGGCAGACTGGGCCACGCTCAGCCACAGGTCATCACGCTCGGTCGCCACAGAGCCTTCCGGCGCAGTGTCAGCCACGACCACCTTGGCTTTGGAGGTGAGCAGCACGAAGCGCAGCTCATCGGCCAGGTCATTCAGGCGTGCAGCCAGCTCCGGCTTGGCGAACAGGGTCAGTTCGGCCTGCAGGGAGCCGCCGATACGCTTCTCGCCACGGGCCACTTCCAGCGCCTTGTTCACTTCACCACGCACGGTGAGGATCTCGGCCCAGAAATCGTCGTTGAGGGTTTCACCCGCTTCCAGCCCGAACAGGCCGTCGTACCACTCTTCGGTGAAGACGAACTCGCCGCGCTCACCCGGCAGCAGGGCCCAGATTTCATCAGCGGTGAAGCTCATGATCGGCGCCATCCAGCGCACCATGGCCTCGGCGATGTGATAGAGGGCGGTCTGGCAGGAGCGACGGGCCAGGCTGTCGGCCTTGGCGGTGTACTGGCGATCCTTGATGACATCCAGATAGAAGGAGCCCATCTCGATGGAGCAGAACTGCATCAGCTTCTGGGTTACACCGTGGAAGTTGTACTCGTCGAATGCAGCCATGATCTCGGCCTGTACCGCTTTGGCACGACCCACAGCCCAGCGATCCACCACTACCATGTCGGCAGGTGCCACCATGTCGGTCGCCGGATTGAAGCCGTTCAGGTTGGCCAGCAGGAAGCGGGCAGTGTTGCGAATACGACGATAAGCATCGGCAGAGCGCTTGAGGATCTCGTCGGAGACAGTCATCTCGCCGGTGTAGTCAGTGCTCGCTACCCACAGACGCAGGATGTCGGCACCCAGCTTGTTCATCACGTCCTGCGGGCTGACCACGTTGCCGATGGATTTGGACATCTTGCGACCCTGACCATCCACAGTGAAACCGTGAGTCAGCACCTGGTTGTACGGGGCCTTGTCTTTCATCGCCACACCGATCATCAGGGAGGACATGAACCAGCCACGGTGCTGGTCAGAACCTTCCAGATACATGTCGGCCGGCTTGCCGTTGAACTCGGGACGGGCATCAACCACGGAAGCGTGGGTAGAACCGGAGTCAAACCAGACATCCAGAGTGTCAGGCACCTTGTCGTACATGTCGGCATCGGCACCCAGCAGCTCGGCCTTGTCCAGATCCCACCATGCCTGAATGCCGGACTGCTCGACCCGCTTGGCTACTTCGTGCATCAGGCGCACGGATTCCGGGTGCAATTCCTGGGTCTCTTTGTGGACGAACAGGGAGATGGGCACACCCCAGGTGCGCTGACGGGAGATACACCAGTCAGGACGGTTCTCGACCATCGCCTGAATGCGGTTTTTACCCCAGGCCGGTACCCAGCCGCTCTGGCCTTGCTGGGCAATACCGTCCTTCTCGATGCGCTCGATCTCTTCCAGCGCGCGCTTGCGCAGACCCTTCTGCTCCATGCTGATGAACCACTGCGGGGTGGCACGGAAGATGATCGGGGTCTTGTGACGCCAGCAGTGCGGATAGGAGTGGTTGAACACTTTGTGGTGCAGCAGGGCGCCGCGTTCGGTCAGCACCTCGATCACGGAGGCATTGGCCTTAAACACATGCTGACCGGCAAACAGTTCGGTATCGGGCAGGTAAACACCGTTGCTGCCAACCGGGTTGGCCACTTCCAGACCGTACTTCTGACCGACCACGAAGTCTTCCTGACCGTGGCCAGGGGCGGTGTGTACGGCACCGGTACCGGCATCCAGGGTGACGTGGTCACCCAGTACCACCGGCACGTCGAAGCTGTAGAAGGGGTGGTTGAAGCGCAGCAACTCGAGCGCGGCACCCTTGGCGTAGCCCAGATTGTGGAACTTCTCGATACCGGCGCGATCCATCACATCCTTGACCAGCTCGGCGGCCAGGATCAGACGCTCGGGATGCTCACCTTCAACCTGCACCAGTGCGTAGTCCAGATCGGCGTGCATGGCGATGGCGCGGTTGGCTGGCAGGGTCCACGGAGTAGTGGTCCAGATCACCGCAGAGATCGGGCCCTTGCCGGTGTGGCCTTCGGCGCAATCAAACTTGGCGGCAACGCCCGCCTCATCAACGGCCTTGAAGCGCACATCGATGGAGGGGGAGTTCTTGTCGTAGTACTCCACTTCGGCTTCAGCCAGCGCTGAGCCACAATCAGTACACCAGTGCACCGGCTTGGAGCCTTTGTGCAGGTGGCCGTTTTCAACGATCTTGGCCATGGAGCGGATGATGTTGGCTTCGGTGCCAAAATCCATGGTCAGGTAGGGGTGTTCCCAGTCACCCAGCACACCCAGACGGATGAAGTCGGTCTTCTGCGCTTCGATCTGGGTCTTGGCATATTTGCGGCACTCGGCACGGAATTCGGCAGCGGAAACCTTCTCGCCCGGCTTGCCGACCATGCCTTCTACTTTCAGTTCGATAGGCAGACCGTGGCAATCCCAACCCGGCACATAGGGGGAATCGAAACCGGAGAGGCCCTTGGACTTGATGATGATGTCTTTGAGGATCTTGTTGACCGAGTGACCGATGTGAATGTTGCCGTTCGCATAGGGGGGGCCATCGTGCAGAATGAAAGAAGGCTTGCCCGCTTTGGCGCGGCGAATAGCGCCGTAGAGATCCTGATCGTACCAACGTTTCAGCATGTTGGGTTCGCGCTTGGCCAGATCGCCACGCATCGGAAACTCGGTTTCCGGAAGATTCAGGGTGTGTTTATAGTCGCTCATCAGTCCTGGGTTCCCTTCTTTTCTAAAAGAGTGCTGGGTAAATTGAATTGTGGCAGCCCGAACCAGGCTCGGGCCGCCAGGGCATCTCGTTCGATCTGCTCTTTCAAGGCAGTGAAAGAGGCAAACTTCTGCTCTTCGCGCAGCTTGTGGCGAAGCAGCACCTTGACCTGCTGACCATATAGATCACCAGAAAAATCAAATAGATGTACTTCCAATCTGGCTTGTGTACCGCTCAAGGTCGGCCGTACACCCACATTGGCTACACCGGGGAAGGTCTTGCCGGAACATATCACTTCCACCGCAAACACGCCACCGACCGGGATCACCTGACGCTTGAGGGCCAGATTGGCAGTGGGAAAACCTATGGTGCGCCCTAGCTTGTCGCCGTGGGCCACCCGGCCGCTGATGGTGTAGGGGCGGCCAAGCATCAGCTCCACCTCCGCCATCCGGCCCGCCTTAAGGGCTTCACGCACCAGGGTGCTGCTGACCCGCTGCCGTTCGAGCTGGAAGCTCTGGGTGCTGATCACCTCGAAACCGAAGCGATGGCCCGCCTCCTCCAGCAGGTGGAAATCCCCTTCCCGCCCCTTGCCGAAGCGAAAATCATCGCCGACCACCAGATAGCGCACCCCGAGCTTCTCCACCAGCAACTGCTCGATGAAGGTCGAAGCCGCCTGCTCGGCGAAGCGGTGGCTGAAGCGCACGCAGAGCATGCGATCGATATCCAGCCCCTGCAGCGCTTCGTACTTTTCCCGCAACCGGCTCAGCCGGGCGGGCGCCGCCGTGCCGGCAAACAGCTCCAGCGGCTGCGGTTCAAACAGCATGACGCAGGCGGGCAATCCCAGCTGGGCCGCTTTCTCCTTGAGACGTGCCAATACCGCATGGTGACCCTGATGAACCCCATCAAAGTTGCCAATGGTTAATACACATCCCCGGTGACGGGGCTTGAGATTGTGAATGCCGCGAATAAGCTCCATCAGTGCCTTGTGCGTTGCTGCCATGGAAATCGGCGGATTATATATCAGGCAGCAGGCAGGGTCAGCCCTCATAGCCTGATTTCAACTATCCGGGCCCAATCCCGAGCCTCGTGGTCCCATGAGGCACTATCCCCATGGCGCCGCAGGATCACGACTACTGCTGCCCCGATTTAAGATGACGCGGCCGAATGCCCAGCAGTAGCAACACCACCGCGTAGACCCCGGCCCCCAGCGACAGCAGCATGGTCAGCTGCAAACTGGCCTTGCCCATGCTCCATGTGCCCCACTGGGCCAGATCCGGCGACAGGTAGGCGAGCACGCCTCCCATCAGCACGCTGGCGACCAGCAGCTTGAGGCAGAACACGCCGGTATGGCGGGAGGGGCGATAGACGCTCTGCTGGTACAACCCCTTGAACAGCAAGGCCGCATTCAGAGTGCCCGAGCAAGCGGTCGAGAGCGCCAGGCCAACATAACCGAGCGGATAGATGAAGAGGAGGTTGCAGACCATGTTGGCAATCATCGACATCACCCCAATCCGCACCGGCGTCTTGGTGTCCTGACGGGCGTAGTAACCGGGTGCCAACACCTTGATCAGCATCAGGGAAAGCAGACCGGTGGTGGAGGCCAGCAGGCTGGCGCTCGACATGCTCACTTCATGCAGGCCAAACTCGCCGCGCATAAATAGCACCCGCAGAATCGGCTCGCGCATCACCGCAATGCCTATCATTGCGGGCAGGCCGAGCAGCATCACCATCCGCACCCCCCAATCCATGGTGCGGGAGAAGTCGGCCGGATCGGCATCCACATGCTTTTTCGCCAGCGCAGGCAGGATCACCGTACTGATGGCCACCGCAAACAGACCGAGGGGGAACTCCAGCAGGCGATCCGAGTAGTAGAGGTAACTGATGGCACCGGTCGCCAGGAAGGAGGCGAGCATGGTGTTGACCAGCAGGTTGATCTGACTGACCGATACCCCGAACAGGGCCGGGATCATCAGGGTGCGGATCTTCACCACCCCGGGGTGATGCCATCCCCACTTGGGCCACACCAACATGTTGATTTGGCGCAAAAAGGGGTACTGGAACAGAAACTGCACCAAACCGCCCAAAAAGACACCAATCGCCAGCGAGATCTCAGGTTTGTCCATCAGCGGCGCAATCCACCAGGCCGCCGCAATCATGGTGATGTTGAGAAACACTGGCGTAAACGACGAGACCGCAAAGCGGCCGAAGGTGTTGAGGATGGCCCCCGCCATGGCGGTAAAGGTGATAAACCAGAGGTAAGGGAAGGTGATTTTGAGCATCAGACTGGCGAGCTCGAACTTCTCGGCCGCAGGGCCGCCATGCAGCCAGTCCCAGAACCAGCCCCAGCCAAACAGCGCGGTCAGTACACCCGAACCGAGCACACCGAGCAGGGTGACCACAGTCACTATGCCCCCCAGCGTGCCCGCAACCGCCGCCAGCAATTCACGCACTTCCCTCTCGTCGCCATTTTTCTTGTACTCCGTCATCACGGGAACAAAGGCCTGGTTGAAGGCACCTTCGGCGAACAGGCGACGCAGAAAGTTGGGAATGCGATTGGCAAAAAAGAAGACGTCGGCGGCCACCCCGGCACCGAGCAGATTTGCGATGACCACATCGCGAACCAAGCCCATTACACGGGATGCCAGCGTCATTCCGGACACTATCATGCCGGATTTGATCAATTTCTTACTCAAGACGAGGCCTCTGGAACTGTCAGAATGAAAAGAATGCTGCTAGAATCGGCCGACAGTTTAACCGTCTCCCTACTGACACACCACCGGGAGGCGGTGTTTATTTGCACAAATCATTTGACAATATGTGGTTGGAAGGGCATATTTCCGGGCCTTTTCAATACACTCGCTAAGACAGTTTTAGGAGTTTTACCTTGGCTAACATCAAATCTGCTAAGAAGCGCGCTCTTCAGTCAGAAAAACGCCGTCAGCACAACGCCAGCCGTCGTTCCATGACCCGTACCTACCTGAAGAAAGTCATTGCTGCTATCGCCTCTGGCGACAAAGCTGCTGCGACTGCCGCTTTCGCTGTTGCTCAGCCGATCATGGATCGTATGGCGACCAAAGGCCTGATCCACAAGAACAAAGCTGCTCGTCACAAGAGCCGCCTGTCTGCCCAGATCAAAGCTATGGCTTAATCAGCTTCTGCTGATCAAAGCTGAAAAAACCGGCCTTAGTGCCGGTTTTTTATTTATCTGCGCTGCAATAAAGTCGATGCAGCAAGCTGATCATTTCACGCACTTCATGGCTGCGCAGCGAATAGTAGACCGTCTGGGCCTCTTTGCGCGTCGTCACCAGCTCATCCCGCCGCAGCAGCGCCAGATGCTGTGACAAGGCCGACTGACTCAATCCCAATCGCTCGTTGAGCTCCCCCACCGACAGTTCGCGCTCCAGCAACCGGCACAGAATAAACAGTCGCCGTTCGTTAGCCAGCGCCTTGAGCAAGGCCACTGCTTTACTCGCATTGGCTTCCATCTCTTCAAGTTGCATCACATCTCTCCTCTACCACTGATCGCCGATGATACGTGGTGACGGGCCGTTTTAAAACGACAGGGTGGCCGGCTGGATGGCGGAGAAGTTCTCCTGGCCGGAAAAGAGAAAGGTAAAATCGCTCTCGCAGACCCGCTTCACCGCCGGATGCTGGATCATTCGCTCGGCGAAGATGACGTAATACTCCTCCATCAGATCCTGAGTTTCCCCGATCAGCATCACCCCCTCCCCCTCAAGGATCTCCTCCCGATAGATGGTGGGAGCCATGAAGATGCCCTGATTGAAGAAGCCAAACGCCTTCATCAAGGCGGCATCATCAAACTCGCCAAGAATGCTGGGAGAAACCCCCTGCTGCTCGAACCACTGGGTCAGCTGACGCCCCATGGCAGTACGGCGACCGGGGATCAGTAGCTTGCGCTCTTCCAGACAGGCGGGAAAGGGCTTTTCAGGCAACGGCGCCTTGCAGAAGAAGCTGACGCCACAGCCGCCCAACCGTTTGGAGAGCAGGCCCGCATGCTGGCTGGAGTCCACCGGACAGTCGGAGAGGATCATATCGAGCTTGTGCTCGCTCAGCTGCTCCAGCAGCAGTTCGTGGGTCGATTCGAAACAGCGCAGATGGATGGAACCATCATTGGGGATGACAGAGAGCAGCACGCGGCTGGCAAGGCGCTTGGAGAGGGCATCGGCGATGCCGACGTCGAACAGGATCTGGCTCTCCTTGCGGTAGTTGACGATATCGAGCATCTCGTAGGAGAGGCTGAACATCTTGTCGGCATAGCGAAACACCAGCTGGCCCAGCTCGGTCGCCTCAAGAGAGCGCCCCTTGCGTTTGAGTAGCTTGCCCCCGAGGCGCTGCTCCAGCAGCTTGATCTGACCGGTGACGGTTTGCGGGGTCAAAAAAAGGGCTTCCGCAGCCTGGGTAACGGAGCCCTTCTTCTGAGTCATCCAGAAATAGTAGAGATGGTTGTAATTAAGGTGTGACATCCGATGGGGTTCCCGCTTGACGCGGACTCCGGTAGCAGCTGAGTTCAACCGCCAGAATGTCATACATGTCGCTAACCGAGTCAACCTTGTTCGCGCCAAACTGCTCCATCAGACTGGCCTTGAGGCGTGCTTTGTCCGGCATTCGGTCAGCGCAATAACGCTTGTTGGAACGCTTGACCATCTCCCCTGCCCGACTGCTCAACGCCCGCTCGGAGAAGGTCTCGCCGAAACGAGCCTTAGCCTGCTTGTCCCCCAACATCAGAGCACTCTCCACCACCCCGTTGAGATAGGCCGAACAGCTGGCCGAACCAGCCTCCTGTCGACACTCTTCAAACCCGCCAGCTAATCCCATAGGACTGACCAAGAAGAGCAGTAACCATGCCTGTTTTCTCATAAACCCTCCGCATTCTGGTCCCCATCACTCTTGGGGAGTGACAATCGCAAGGCCAGATAGCCAACCAGCGCTGCAATGCTGGATCCAACGAGGATCCCGAGGCGCGAGTAGCTGCCGTAATCTAGCCCACCATGCTCAAAGGCCAGTGACGCGATAAACATCGACATGGTGAACCCGATGCCACAGAGGATGCTGACCGCAAAAATCTGCTTGAAGTTGACCCCGGGCGGCAACTGGGCGATGCCCAGCTTGACCGACAGCCAGCTGATGGTGAACACCCCGAGCGGCTTGCCGATAAACAGTCCCAGCATGATCCCCATAGGTACCGGACTCAGCAGGGAGGAGAAACCAATCCCCTCCAGCGATACCCCTGCGTTGGCAAAGGCAAACAGCGGCAGGATCAGATAGGCACTCCAGGGGTGCAGCTGATGCTCCAGATACTTGAGCGGCGAGGCGTAACGCTTGCCGTTAAGCGGAACCATAAAGCCCACCACCACACCCGCCAAGGTCGCATGGACACCAGACTTGAGCACCGCAACCCAGAGCACCAGACCGACCAGCATGTAGAGGCTGATCCTGTCCTCACCACGGCGATTCATCCAAAGCAGGGTGAGGGTTGCCAGAATACCGATGGCCAGCGCCTCCAGCGACAGCTGCTGGGTATAGAAAAGCGCGATGATGATGATAACACCCAAGTCATCCATGATGGCCAGCGCCAACAGGAATACCTTGAGGCTCACCGGCACCCGCTTGCCGAGCAGCGCCATCACCCCGAGGGCAAAGGCGATGTCGGTCGCAGCCGGAATCGCCCAGCCAGCGCGCGCCACTTCGTCCGAGTAGTTGAAAAAGGCATAGATCAATGCCGGAGCCAGCATGCCGCCCACCGCCGCAATAGCCGGAAAAGTCGCTTGCACCCGGGAGGAGAGCGCCCCCTCCAGCATTTCACGCTTCACTTCCAGACCAACCAGCAGGAAGAAGATCGCCATAAAGCCATCGTTGATCCAGAGCAGCAGCGGCTTGTTGATGTCGAGGGCCGCGATGCGCACCTGCACCGGCGTGTCGAGAAACGCCTGATACCCGCCAGCCAGCGCGGTATTGGCTAAAATCATTGCCAGCATGGCAGCCATGATCAGAATAATTCCGGAGGCGGCCTCCAGCTTCAGGAACTTTTTGATTACGTCACTCATGGTTAAATTTTCCACCGTATTGCTTTGGTTTGAGTCTATCCCTTGCAACAACCAATGGAAAATCGTTTCTTGCTGCTCAATACAACGAAAAAACCGAAAGCAAAATAGAACATACCTGCTATAAGCAGGTTTTTCCTCGTCTCTGGCTACCGTCTTATTAATCAATAAAATGAATTTTCAATTATTTAACTGCATAAAAAAGGCGCCCTGAGGCGCCTTGCTATCAGATGGCGACGGGCGCCTTGATGCCGGGGTGGGGATCATAACCCTCGATCTCGAAATCCTCGAACTTGTAATCGAAGATGGAGTCGGGTTTGCGCTTGATCACCAGGGTCGGCAGCGGACGCGGCTCGCGGGAGAGCTGCAGAGCTGTCTGCTCCATGTGGTTGGAGTAGAGGTGCACATCACCGCCAGTCCAGACAAAGTCACCCACTTCCAGATTGCACTGCTGGGCCATCATGTGGGTCAGCAGGGCGTAGCTGGCAATATTGAACGGCAGGCCGAGGAACACATCGCAACTGCGCTGGTAGAGCTGGCAGGAGAGCTTGCCGTCCGCCACATAGAACTGGAAGAAGGCGTGGCAGGGAGCCAGCGCCATCTTGTCCAGCTCGCCCACGTTCCAGGCGGAGACGATGATGCGGCGCGAATCCGGGTTGTGCTTGATGTCATCCACCGCCTTCTGGATCTGGTCGATGACAGACCCGTCGGCCGCAGGCCAGGAGCGCCACTGCGCGCCGTAAACCGGCCCCAGATCGCCATTCTCGTCGGCCCACTCATCCCAGATGCTGACGCCATTTTCCTTCAGATAGGCGGTATTGGTATCGCCATTGAGGAACCAGAGCAGCTCGTGAATGATGGAGCGCAGGTGGCACTTCTTGGTGGTCACCAGCGGGAAACCTTCCGCCAGATTGAAGCGCATCTGATGGCCGAACAGGGAGACAGTTCCGGTGCCGGTACGGTCAGACTTGACGGTGCCCTCATCGAGGATTTTCTGCATCAGGTCCAGATAAGCTCGCATTATTTCGCCTCCTTCACGGCATTACCGAACAACTGCGGACGCTTGTAGGCGGCCCAGATCATCAGGGCACCGGCGATAATCATCGGGGTGGAGAGGATCTGGCCCATGCTGATCTCCTGGAAGTAGAGACCAAGCTGGCTGTCCGGCTGGCGCACAAACTCCACCAGGAAGCGGAACAGGCCGTAGAACAACAGGAACATGCCGGAGATGGCACCACGGGGCGGATTCTTGCGCCAGAACAGGTTGAGGATGATGAACAGCACCACCCCTTCCAGTGCGAACTGGTAAAGCTGGGAGGGATGACGCGGCTCGGGGCCGGCCTCCGGGAAGATGATGGCCCAGGGCACATCGGTGACCCGGCCCCACAGCTCGCCGTTGAGGAAGTTGCCGATCCGGCCGACGCCGAGACCAAACGGAATGAGCGGTGCCACAAAGTCGGCCACGGTGAAGAAGTGGCGCTTGGTCTTGTGGGCAAACCAGATCATCGCGGTGATTACCCCGATCAGACCACCGTGGAACGACATACCGCCGGTCCAGATCTTGAACAGGTAGGTGGGATCCGCGAGGAAGAGATCGAAGTTGTAGAACAGCACGTAACCGACACGGCCACCGAGGATCACCCCGAGGAAACCGTAGAACAGCAGATCCGACACCTCGTTGCGGGTCCAGCCGCTGTTCGGCGCATCGGCGCGACGGCCGGCAAGCCACATGGCAAACGCGAAACCGAACAGGTACATGAGACCATACCAGCGTACCGATAGTGGTCCCAAACTGAATGCTACGGGATCAATCTGCGAGAAAACCCAATATCCATCGTGCTGCATATGCGGCCCCAGTCAAAATAAAAGCCGCATTTTCCGATCATTCGTCAGCAGGGACAAGGCATGATTATCAATCACTCTGTTTCGATTTATGACCGGCTCGCAGCAAACCGCCCAAACCATGCTCCTCCAGATAGCGGGCAAACAGGCCGCGCAGTACGTGGGGGTTGTCATGTTTGAGGCCATCGGCCATCAGTTCGGTCAACTCGCTCAGGGTGGATTGACGCAGCACGTACTTGATCCGGGCGATGTTGTGGGTATTCATACTGAAGCGGCGATAACCCATGGCCAGCAGCAGCAATACACCGACCGGATCACCGGCCAGCTCGCCACACACCGACACCGGCTTCTGGTAGCGATGGGAAGCATCAACCAGCTGTTGCAGGGCGCGGATCACCGCAGGATGGAAGGCATCGTAGATGTTGGCAACGCGGGAGTTGTTGCGATCCACCGCCAGCAGGTACTGGGTAAGGTCGTTACTGCCCACAGACCAGAAGTCGATGAGCGGCGCCATCTCCGGCAAAATAAAGAGGGCTGAGGGCACCTCGATCATCACCCCGAGGCTGGGATAGCGGATCACCGCATCGCGACTCGCCGCCTCTTCCGACACCTCTCGCCACGCCTGATCCAGCAGACGACGGGAGGCCTTGATTTCGCTGACGCTGCTGATCATCGGCAGCATGATGGCCAGATTGTCCAGCCCTTCACTGGCCCGCAGCATCGCCTTGAGCTGCACCAGAAACAGTTCGGGGTGATCCAGGGTGATCCGGATCCCCCGCCAGCCAAGGAAGGGGTTTTCCTCGACGATGGGGAAATAGGGTAACGGCTTGTCGCCGCCCACATCCAGCGTCCGCATGCAGACCGGCCGGTTGCGGTAGGTCTCCAGAATGCCGCGATAGCGGGCAGTCTGTTCCCACTCGGAGGGGAAGCTCTCCTGCAGCATGAAGGGGATCTCGGTGCGATAGAGACCCACCCCGTCCGCCAGCTGGTTGAGGGAGATCTCGGTATCGGCACTGAGGCCGGCGTTGAGCAACAGGGAGACCTTGGTGCCATCGGCCGTCTCGGATGGCAGGTTATCGACGCTGCGCACCAGGGTATCGAGCGCCCGCTCTTCGCTCAGCAGCTGACGATACTCGGTCAGGATCACCTGATTGGGCTCGATGAAGAGATCGCCGCTGTAGCCATCGACGACCAGCATGCGACCACCGATGTCACCAAGAGGCAGATCGACCCCCATGATGGCGGCCACCCCCATGGCGCGGGCCAGAATGGCCGCATGGGAGTTGGTTCCCCCCTTGAGCGAGACTACCCCAGTCAGATACTCGCGGGGCACTTCCGCCAAAATGGTGGCGGTCACCTCGTCAGCAACCAGCACTACCGGCTCACCGATGGAGATATGTTCCGGTTCATTCTGCACCAGTCGGCTGATCAACCGCTGGGCAATATCCTTCACGTCGGTGGAGCGCTCCTGCAGGTAGGGATCCTTCATCCCCTTGAATTGCTCGATCAAGCGATCGCTGATCAGCTTGACCGCAGATACCGCAGTCCAGTGCTCCTTGCTCACCTTGTTGCGGATCGGCTTGATATAACCGGGATCGTTCAGCAGATGGAGGTAGATATCGAAGATCGCCACCGAATCCTGGCTGTAGCTCTCGCGAAAACGCAGCGCCAGACTCTCCAAGTCGTGACGCACCTCCTCCACGGCCAGCTCCAGCCGCGCCAGCTGGCTGGCATGGTCTTCATCCTTGCGCGGGGTAATGGACGAGAGCGCCTTGCGGGGCCGCCACACCCAGGCCTTGGCCATGGCGATGCCGCTGGCACCCGCAATACCACGCAGTGGCTTGCTCCAGTCGGTCTTCTGCAACCACCCCTTGGCCTGCGCCTGGGCAATCCGCGCCGCCAGCTGGGCCGCCAGGGTGACCATGAAGGACTCTTCCCCCTCATCGAAGCGGCGACTCTCTTTCTGCTGCACCACCAGAATGCCGACCACCTGACGCTGATGCATGATGGGAGCGCCGAGGAAGGAGCGGAACGCCTCTTCGGCAACATCGGGCAGGAATTTGAAACTGGGGTGCGCGGGGGCATCAGCCAGGTTGATCAGCTCTTCCCGCTGACCCACCAGACCAACGATACCCTGCTCGTAGGGCAGGGTCACCTTGCCGACAGCGGACGGTGCCAAGCCGTCGGTAGCCGCCAGGCGATAGCGGCGCACCTCGGGTTCCGAGACATACACGGAGCAGCAGTCCACTGCCATGGCGTGCCGGGTCTGGCTCACCAATGCCTGCAAGGCCTGCTCGAGGGTATTGGCCTCGGCCATGCTCTCGACGATACGTCTCAGTTCCGTTAACAACTAATCTGTGCTCCTTAACGGGCGCGGTTGCGCCGCCCATCCTTCTTGTTGACCTGCACTGCCGGCACTGGCATCGCCAGCGGGGCAAACTCTTTCATGACCCGGCGGTAAACCTCCCGCTTGAACGAGACGACCTGACGCACCGGATACCAGAAGCTGACCCAACGCCAGTCGTCAAATTCGGGATGGCCATGACAGCCGAACTGGATCCTCGACTCCTTGCCCGAATTCAGCTGTAACAGGAACCATTTTTGTTTTTGGCCAATACAGACCGGTGAACTGTCCCAGCGGACAAGACGTTTGGGTAAACGGTACTTTAGCCAGTTACGACTGGTGGCCATGATGGTCACATCTTCGGGCTTGAGGCCAATCTCCTCATACAGCTCTCGATACATGGCCTGCTCTGGCGTTTCACCATCATCAACCCCCCCCTGCGGAAACTGCCAGGAGTGCTGCCCATAGCGTTTAGCCCACAACACTTGTCCTTCACGGTTACAGATCACGATACCGACATTGGGACGAAATCCGTCGCCATCAATCACGTGATCACCTTATAAAGGCTGAATCTATAAGGAGATTGTTCCACATTCACTCCGTGGCAGCAAACAAGGAGTGAATCCCCTGTTTCATGAATAACTTTCAATTTCAAACATACTTATAAACAAATCCAAGGATCCGCGCCCCCAAGTTGCCCACCCAGGCTGTGCATAAAGCTGTTAGCAAACGGGTATATACAGTACTTTTTAACTGTACGCGAAAAGTAACTCTTCGTATTACCACGCGACATTAAATATAAAAAATCATTATTTTTTATGAACTTGAGATAAAATAACTGGATCTAGATCCATGTTACCCCAAGAGCCTGATCCATGATCCGGATTGTGAACAAGTTCAACTGCTCAAAGATCCACCGCGGCGAAATTATCCACAGGAGTGGCACAATATCTACCCCATTTACCCTGTAAAAATGGGGTGGCATTCACAATTTTTTGTAACATATCAGCGACTCCAACCACTTTCATCCACTTATCCAAGATTTCTGTGGATAACTGTGTGTAACATCATGCACAAACCCTTGGACAACTATTTAGAGGTCAAACCAGACCAGGATCACTACTCGATAAAATAGACAAAATCCTTTAAAATCATGATGATGAGATGATAGCCCCCAAACTCTCTGCATTTGATCTTATCCACTCAGGATCGGTTATAAAAACAGCGATCCTTCTCGGGATCCTCCCCTGTTAGAATATGGCGAGCAAGATGGAGCCAACTATGCCAAGCAATCCCCAATCCGAGCAGGAGTTATTGAGCCGCGCCTATGCCATGGCCGGATTCACCCTGGCGCAGCTGGCCGCCGAGGCTGGTGTCGCGGTGCCCAAAGACCTGCGCCGTGACAAGGGGTGGGTCGGTCAGTTGATCGAGCTGCAACTGGGAGCCAGCGCAGGGAGCAAGCCGGAGCAGGACTTCCCGGAGCTGGGGATCGAACTCAAGACGATCCCCGTGGATCCTCAGGGCAAACCGCTGGAGACCACCTTCGTCTGCGTCGCCCCGCTGATCGGTGTCAGCGGCCAGCGCTGGGAGGAGTCCAACGTGCGCAACAAGCTATCCCGGGTGCTCTGGATCCCGGTGGAAGGCAATCGGGAGATCCCGGTTGGCGAGCGGCGGGTCGGCATGCCGCTGATGTGGAGCCCGAATGAAGAGGAAGATCGGCTACTGCGTCAGGACTGGGAGGAGCTGATGGACATGATAGTGCTGGGAGAAGTGGAGCAGATCAGCGCGCGCCACGGCCAGGTGATGCAACTGCGGCCCAAGGCGGCCAACAACAAGGCGCTGACTCGCGCCATCGGCCGCGATGGTCAACCCATCATGACCCTGCCCCGCGGCTTCTATCTCAAGATCGACTTCACCCACAGTCTACTGCAACGCTATTTTGCCTTGCCGACTTGATCTGCCTTATCAACATCTTTGTCATATGGTGGTATAAAAATAGACAGGAGCCATTTTTAACTCACAGACAAGGAGGCGTCATGCCACTTACCAAGCAGTTTCTCAAGTCCAAACCCGAGGTCAAGGTGACCTTCGCCGTAGAGAAGGAGGCCGCAGCAGGGGCAGAACAGGTGATGCTGATCGGCGAGTTCACCCAGTGGCAACCGGTCGAGCTGAAACGCATGAAGAGCGGTGAGTTCAAGGCCACCCTCAATCTGCCGACCGACGGGCCGGAGAGTTTCGAGTATTGCTACCAGTTCATCACTCCTGAGGGAGAGACCCTCTACGAGAATGACTGGCAAGCCGATGCCTACGTACCCAGCCCCTACGGCCGCGACAACTCGGTGGTACGAGTCAGCCAGTAAGCAGTGACCGAATTCCGGATACAAAAAAGGCTCGCCATTGGCGAGCCTTTTCACTACCTGTCGAGCTTTTAGCCGACATACCGACACCAATTCGAATCGAATTAGTTGAGCTTCTCTTTGATACGAGCAGCTTTACCGGACAGGTTGCGCAGGTAGTACAGTTTGGCACGGCGAACATCACCACGACGCTTCAGTTCTACACTGTGGATCAGCGGAGAGTGAGTCTGGAATACACGCTCAACACCTTCGCCGTTGGAGATCTTGCGAACGGTGAAAGCAGAGTGCAGACCGCGGTTACGCTTGGCAATAACGATGCCTTCGAAAGCCTGCAGACGCTCTTTACCACCTTCTTTAACACGAACTTGAACACGTACGGTGTCGCCCTGGGCAAAAGCCGGGATGTCGGTACGCATTTGCTCTTGTTCAAGCTGCTGAATAATCTTGCTCATTGTCTTTCCTTACCTAGGATAAACTGAAAACTCTACTTAACGCTGTCACGCACTTCGCGGACATACTCGGCAAGAAGTGATTCTTGCTCGTCAGTCAGAGCTAGGTTGTTAATAAGTTCCGGCCTTCTTTGCCAGGTTCGTCCGAGAGATTGCTTGAGACGCCAGCGCCGAATCACTTCGTGATTGCCGCTTGTCAGCGCCTCGGGCACCGCCAATCCATCCAACACCTCCGGCCGAGTGTAGTGGGGATGATCCAGCAAGCCATCCGTAAAGGAGTCCTGCTCAGCACTGGCCTGATCACCCAAGACTCCTGGAACCAGACGCGAAACCGCATCGATCAGGGTCATGGCAGGCAACTCGCCACCACTTAACACGTAATCCCCGATAGACCACTCTTCGTCGACTTCGGTTTGTATCACGCGTTCATCGATACCTTCGTATCGACCGGCTACCAGAATCAGTTTCTGATTCGTCGCCAACTCGGTTACGCCAGCTTGAGTCAGCTTGCGTCCCTGAGGGGAGAGATAGATGACTTTCGCCCCGTCTCCCGCCGCTTGCTTGGCTGCATGAATCGCGTCACGCAGCGGCTGAACCATCATTAACATGCCGGGCCCACCACCATAAGGACGATCATCGACCGTACGGTGTTTGTCGTGGGTAAAGTCCCGGGGGTTCCAGCACTCAATCTGCAGCAGGCCACTCTTGACGGCCCGACCCGTTACCCCGTGCTCGGTAATGGCTCGGAACATTTCAGGGAAGAGGCTAATCACCCCAATCCACATAAGAAACCTCCGGCACCCGTGTTAGCGCGGGAAACTAGAAACCAGGATCCCAATCAACTTCGATTGTTCGAGCAGTCAGATCAATGTTCTTGATCACCTGCTCTTCCAGGAACGGAATCAACCGCTCCTTTGCACCAAAGGCATCTTTTACATTGGCCTCAACCACCAACACATCGTTGGAGCCGGTTTCCATCAATTCGGTCACCTTGCCCAGGTCGTATCCCTTGGTGGTCACCACGGAGCAACCAATCAGGTCACGCCAGTAGAACTCACCTTCAGGCAACGCAGGCAACAGATCGGCGGGTACGCCAATCTCGACATTGGTCAATGCCAGGGCATCTTCGCGCACATCGATACCATCGAGTTTGCAGATCAGACCCTTGTTGTGACGTTTCCAGGATGAAACCCGAATTTCACGCCACGCCCCGTTCTGATTAATCAGCCAGGGGTTGTAATCGAAAATCGCTTCGGCAACATCGGTGAAGGAGTTCACTTTAAGCCAGCCCTTGATGCCGTAAACGGTCCCCAGGGTGCCCAGAACTACAGGTTTTTCCACCTTAACTCCTTACCGTTTGGCTGATTAAGCAGCTTTGGCAGCGTCTTTGATCAGCTTGGCAACGCGCTCAGAAACAGCGGCACCAGTAGCAACCCAATGCTCGATACGAGCCAGGTCCAGGTTCAGCTTTTCAGCCTGACCAGAAGCAACCGGGTTGAAGAAACCAACGCGCTCGATGAAACGACCGTCGCGGGCGTTACGGCTGTCAGCAACTACTACCTGGTAGAACGGACGCTTTTTCGCGCCACCACGTTGTAAACGAATGGTTACCATATCGTCCTCATTAACATCTAATGAACAAGGCCCGCAAACACGCGGACCCTAGCTTAAAATAAGCCGCATAATTCTACTTGGATTCGTAATAATTGCAACCAAGCCAGCCATTTTTTGCGCAGGGCTGCAATGAAAAGGGCCTGCAACTCGCAGACCCTCGCTCAATACCTAACTCCGGATAATCAGAACGGGCCGCGACCGCCACCAAATCCCGGTGGCAGCATGTTCTTCATCTGGCTCATCATTTTGCGCATGCCGCCCTTGCCGGACATCTTCTTCATCATACGCTGCATCTCGGTGAACTGCTTGAGCAGCTTGTTCACGTCCTGCACCTGCATGCCGGAACCTGCAGCGATGCGACGCTTGCGAGAGCCCTTGATGAGGTCGGGATGGGCACGCTCTTTCGGCGTCATGGAGCTGATGATGGCCTCCATCCGCACGGTGAGTTTGTCATCCATCTGATCCTTGATGTTGTCCGGCAGGCCGGACATGCCCGGCAGCTTGTCGAGCATGCCCATCATGCCGCCCATGTTGCGCATCTGGGCCAACTGCTCGCGGAAGTCCTCGAGATCGAAGCCTTTACCGCTCTTGACCTTGCTGGCCAGCTTGGCCGCTTTCTCTTTATCGACGTTACGCTCCACCTCTTCGATCAGAGAGAGCACATCGCCCATGCCGAGGATGCGAGAGGCGAGGCGATCAGGGTGGAACGGCTCCAGCGCATCGGTCTTCTCGCCCATACCGATGAACTTGACCGGTTTACCGGTGATGTGGCGCACCGACAGGGCGGCACCACCGCGGGCATCGCCGTCCGCCTTGGTAAGGATGACACCGGTGAGCGGCAGCGCTTCGTTGAACGCCTTGGCGGTGTTGGCGGCATCCTGACCGGTCATGGCATCCACCACGAACAGGGTCTCGACCGGCTTGATGGTGGCATGCAGATCCTGGATCTCGGCCATCATTTCGCTATCAACATGCAGACGGCCGGCGGTATCGACGATCACCACGTCATAGAATTTCTTGCGCGCCTGATCGATAGCGGCAGTCGCGATGGCAACCGGCTTCTGGCTTGCATCGCTCGGGAAGAAGTCGACGCCGATGTCACCCGCCAGGGTCTCCAGCTGTTTGATCGCCGCAGGGCGATAGACGTCGGCACTGACCACCAACACCTTCTTCTTGTTGCGCTCTTTGAGCAGTTTGGCCAGTTTGCCGACCGTGGTGGTCTTACCGGCCCCCTGCAAACCGGCCATCAGGATAATGGCGGGCGGCTGGGCAGCCAGATTGAGCTGTTCATTGGCCTCCCCCATCACGGTGACCAGCTCGCCGTGCACTATCTTGATGAATGCCTGACCCGGGCTCAGGGATTTGGCCACTTCCTGCCCGACGGCACGCTCCTTGACGCGCGCCACGAAATCACGCACGACCGGCAGGGCGACGTCCGCCTCAAGCAGCGCCATGCGGACTTCGCGCAGGGTCTCTTTGATGTTCTCTTCGGTCAGCCGACCACGGCCACTGACATTGCGCAAGGTGCGCGAGAGTCTTTCAGTCAAATTCTCAAACATGACGCATTCCGGTTCTTGGCGTAATAAATAGGGGGCATTATAACCCAGAGCAGCCGCGAGGACGATTATTCACCGCACCGTCGCTCATCTATGCTTCGTCCCTATATATGGGCGGATCGGCCATTGCACAACTGGCGAGCACATCTTGTGCAAGGTATACTGCTCCTCTTATATCCCTAAATGCTTGTGTAACAACGACCTGGTTATGATCGTGATCTCTGTTCTGGCCCTGGCGTTTTATCTGCTGGCCATCATCGCCTCACTGCACCTGCTGCTCAATGCCAAACAAGTCGGGTACACCCCCCTGTTCGCTTGCGTGGGACTGGCACTGGTAGCCCATGGTGCATCTGTTGCCAGCGAAGTAATGGTGACCCATTCCGGTCAAAACCTGAGCATGCTCAACGTCGCCTCGCTGGTGAGCCTGATCATCAGTTGCTTCATGACCTGCGTCACCCGTCGCTTCAACGGCTGGATCCTGCTGCCGGTAGTCTATAGCTTCTCGGCCCTGTTGCTGGCTGCCAGCGCCTTGATCCCGGGTCGCTACATCACCCATCTGGAGGCCCATCCCCAGCTGTTGCTGCACATCGGCCTAGCCCTGATGGCCTATGCGGTATTGATGATCGCCTGCCTGTTTGCGTTGCAGCTTGCCTGTCTGGACAAGCAGCTTAAATCTCGAAAAATCAGCAACCTGCCAGCCATGCCGCCACTGATGACGGTGGAGAAGCGGCTGTTCCAGCTCATCTCGGCGGGTCTGTTCCTGCTGACACTCTCCATTGCCTCCGGCCTGTTCTTCCTCGAAGACATGTTCGCCCAGGGCAAATCACACAAGGCGGTACTCTCCATTCTGGCCTGGTGTGTCTATGTGCTGCTGTTGTGGGGCCATCACACCTATGGTTGGCGCGGCCGTAAAGTCATCACTCTCAGTCTGATCGGCAGCTTCATCCTGACTCTTGCCTATTTTGGCAGTCGCTTCGTCAAAGAAGTGCTGTTGAGCTGACACCTATACTCTTTTAGCCATACCATCCAACAGGAGCCCTTTTTGGACAGCATCTCAACGAGTACATTACTGATTGTTCTCGTTATCTTGATCCTTCTTTCCGCCTTTTTCTCCAGTGCCGAAACCGGCCTGATGTCCATCAACCGCTACAAACTTCGGCATCTGGCACAGACCAAACACAAAGCCGCACGTCGCGTCGAGCAACTGCTCGCCCGCCCCGATCGCCTGCTGGGACTGATCCTGATCGGCAATAATCTGGTCAATATCCTCGCCTCCGCCATCGCCACCATCGTCTGTATCCGGCTGTTTGGTGATCTCGGGGTCGCCATCGCCACCTTCGGGCTGACCCTGGTGGTACTGGTATTCGGTGAAGTGACCCCCAAGACCCTGGCCGCCATGTTTCCGGAGAAGATCGCCTATCCCGCCTCCTGGATCCTCAAGGGGCTGATGGTGCCGCTCTCACCGCTGGTCTGGCTGATCAACGGCATCACCAGCGGCCTGCTCAAGATGCTGAAGATCAATCCCAACAAGGATGACTCCCTCAACACCGAGGAGCTGCGCACCATAGTCAATGAGGCGGGTAACCTGATCCCCCAGCGTCATCAGGAGATGCTGTTGAGCATTCTGGATCTCGACAAGATGCTGGTCGAGGACATCATGGTGCCACGCAGCGATATCTACGCCATCGACATCAACGATGACTGGAAGAGCATCCAGCGCCAGCTGGCCCACTGCGCTCACACCAAGATCCTGCTCTATCGCGACAATATCGACGACGTTGTCGGCTTTTTGCACGCGCGCGATGCCCTGCGACTGGTAGCCAGGGATCAGTTCAACAAATCGAGCCTGTTGCGGGAAGTGGACGAGATCTACTTCATTCCGGAAGGAACGCCGCTCAACGTGCAACTGGCCAAATTCCAACGCAACAAGGAGCGAATTGGCCTGATCGTCGACGAATACGGCGATATTCAGGGGCTAATCACTCTGGACGACATTCTGGAAGAGATCGTGGGCGACTTTACCACCTCCATGACGCCAGCGCCGAGCGACGAGATCCATCCCCAGTCAGATGGTTCTTATCTGGTCGAAGGCTCAGCCAATATTCGTGAGCTGAACAAGGAGATGAACTGGCATCTGCCCATCGATGGCCCGCGTACCCTCAACGGCCTGATCCTCGAATATCTGGAGGAGATCCCCCAGCCCAACATCGGGATCCGGCTGGCCGGTTATCCTATCGAGATCCTCGATGTGGAGAACAACATGGTCAAGATGGCGCGGATTATGCCGGCATCGTACCGGGCGGAATCGGATTCGCAAGATTGAAAAAGGGCTGCCAGTGGCAGCCCTTTTCTATTGCTCATAGTCATTGCTCATCTTCATCATCCGGCTCCAGCACCAGCGTCGGGATCAACTCGCCGAAGACCCGTTGCAGCTCGTCACGGTTGGCCAGCAGGTCTTGCAGCGTATAGCTGTCCATCACCGCCAGAAACGCATCCATCGCCTCTTTCAGCGCACTCTTGAGCAGACAGACAGAGACGATGTGGCAAGCGGGCGAGCCGCAGTCAATGCCGTCCAGATTGCCTTCCAGCGCCCTTATCACCTGCCCGATATTGATGGTAGCGGGATCGCAAGCCATGCGAATACCGCCATTCTTGCCCCGCTGGGATTGCAGATAGCCCAGCTTCACCAGCTGATTGACCACCTTCACCATGTGGTTGCGGGAAACACCATACAGGGCTGATACCTTGGCAACGCTCGACAACTCCCCTTCCGGCAGGGTGGCAAGATAGAGCAGGGCTCTCAATCCGAAATCTGTATAACTGGTTAGTCTCATAAAACCTGATTAGCGCGATGCGAAAAGTGGAGTATTGATTCAAATCAAATAAACATCTAGGATGCCACTTATTAAATGACATTTTATATGTTCAATTAGAACGAGGCCCCTATGCTAGATCAAACCACCGTTGCCGTCATCAAAAGCACCATTCCGCTGCTCGAATCGGCAGGTCCTGCCCTCACCCAGCACTTCTACCAACGGATGTTCAGCCATAACCCGGAGCTGAAAGATATCTTCAACCTGGCCCACCAACGCAGTGGCGGCCAGCCGCTGGCCCTGTTCAATGCAGTCGCCGCGTATGCAAAGAATATCGACAATCTGGGAGCGCTCGCCGGTGCGGTCGAGCGGATTGCGCACAAACATACCGGATTCCTGATCCAGCCAGAACAATATCACATTGTAGGTAGTCATCTCTTGGCCACGCTCAAAGAATTGGGCGGAAGTGCGGTCACCGACGAGGTGCTGGAGGCATGGGGCAAGGCGTATGGCGTGCTGGCAGACATCTTCATCGGCCGCGAGCGGGAGATCTATCAGGAGAAGGCAAGTCAGGATGGCGGCTGGCAAGGTACCCGCACCTTCATCATCAAGGAGAAGCGAGCCGAGAGCGACCTCATCACCTCCTTCCTGCTGGCACCGGAAGATGGCAAGCCGGTACTGACCTTCAAACCGGGCCAATACCTCAGCATCAAGCTGGTTCACCCCGAGCTGGAATATCAGGAGATCCGCCAGTACTCCCTCTCCGATGCCCCCAACGGGCAGGATTACCGCATCAGCGTCAAGCGTGAGCCGCAGGGTCAGGTCTCCAACCTGCTGCACGATCACCTGCAGGCGGGTGACAAGATCGAGGTGATGCCTCCTACCGGCGATTTCTACCTGAAAGCCGACAGCCAGACCCCGGTGGTACTGCTCTCAGCCGGTGTCGGCGTGACGCCGATGATGAGCATGCTCAACCAGCTGCTGGAAAGTGCTCATCAGGCCGAGATCACCTGGCTGCACGCCTGCGAACAGGGCGCTGTACACGCCTTCCGGGAGGATATTCAGCAAAAATCCCGCCAGCATCCCAACTTGCTGAGCCGGGTCTGGTATCGGGAGCCGGAGGCCAGCGATGTACAGGGTGAAGATTATGACCTGGCCGGCACCATGGATCTGACTGCCGTGAAAGAGCGCATCACGCCGCAGGCCCACTACTACTTCTGTGGCCCTGTCGGCTTCATGCAAGAGATCAAGCGGCAGCTGCTGGCGGCTGGGGTGTCAGCCGGGCAGCTCCATTACGAAGTTTTTGGCCCCCACCAAGATCTCTAAGGCGCAGGCAGCCATATAACAGAGGGAGGTTCCGGCTTGTCATGGCACGGCGGCTGGAACCGGACCCACAGGTGCAGATCTGTGGGTCATTTTTTTGGATCAGTGCATCGCCTTGGCGCGGGCCACCACGTTGGCCGGCATCCGGTTGCCAAGACGGCTGAGCAGACTCGCCGCCTTCTGGTGCAGCGCCTTGTCACCTATGACGGAGCCATGGAGCCAGCGATAGGCGTCCTCATAATCAAGCGGACTGCCCATCCCCTGCAACAGCATCTCGACCCACTCGATGCGAGCCCGCAGAAAACCGAGGCTGGCCGCCTCGCGCATCAGAGTTTCGGCTCGCACCAAATCCTTCTGCACCAAAGTTCCTTTCCAGTAGTAGCGCCCCAGCTGCTCCAGCGCTGGCGCCAACCCCTGATTGGCCGCCTCCCACATATATTGCACCCCGAGTTCGGCATTGGATTTGGTACAGACACCCCACGCCAGCATATCCCCCCAGAGGAATTGATAGGCCGGGATCTTCATCACCGAGGCGCGCGCTTCGATATCCTGAGTCAGCTGACAGCGATCCTGCTTCACCTGAGTGAGGTGACGCCCCTGCTCAATCCAGTTGAGCAACTCGTCCTGACGATAGAGTGGCACCGCCTGCAACTCGCCAGCGGCCAGAGGTGCGGGAGGCGCCACCACAGCAGCAGGTTCCACCGGTTTTGGCAGCGGCGCGGCCCCCTCGCCACTGCTGGCAACGGGGGTGACCGGCTCGGCCGGGAGCAAGACGGGGACAGCCTCAGAGGGCGCTGGCGTAGCAGCAGAGACAGGGGCCGTTGACACCGCAGCACTGCTTGCGGTCGGTGCCGATGCACTTGCTGCAGGCACATCGCTCGATACGGCAGCCGATACCGCCTCGGCACCATAGAGGGGCGCGGTGAATGTACCGACAAGAATGAGAAGGGTAAGGGGTTTCATCATAAGGATCTCCTGCTGCACTCTGTTATCGGCACCAAGCCCCATCCCCTTAGCCTGCCGGGCGGATCTCATCAATACAAAAGGGAGCCGAAGCTCCCTTGTTGGCACGGTTGACCCGCTTACTTGACGAAATCGACACCCAGCTGGATATCGGCTTTCAGGGTAGCCAGCATGCCTTCCATCGCTTCCTGCTCGAACGCGCTCAGCTTGCCGTAATCCAGTACGGTTTCGACGCCATTCTTGCCCAGCAGTACCGGCTGTGCGAAGAAGGTGGCGTGCTCGCCGTTGCCTTCAACGTAGGCGCACTCAACAACGTTGGCTTCGCCCTGCAGACCCTTGATGAGGGAGAGACCGAAACGGCAAGCCGCCTGACCCATGGAGAGGGTCGCAGAACCGCCACCGGCTTTGGCTTCCACCACTTCGGTACCGGCATTCTGGATGCGCTTGGTCATGGCTGCCACTTCTTCAGCGGTGAAGGAAGCGCCTTCAATCTGGGAGAGCAGCGGCAGGATGGTGACGCCACTGTGACCACCGATCACGTTGACGCGTACCTTGTCGATGTTCAACCCTTTGGCAGCGGCCACGAAGGTCTCGGCGCGGATCACGTCCAGGGTGGTGACACCGAACAGGCGACGCTTGTCATAGACACCGGCTTTCTTCAGCACTTCGGCGGCGATAGCCACAGTGGTGTTGACCGGGTTGGTGATGATGCCGATCAGTGCTTTCGGGCAAGTGGCCGCGCACTTCTCGACCAGATTCTTGACGATACCGGCGTTGATATTGAACAGGTCGGAGCGATCCATCCCCGGCTTGCGTGCCACACCGGCGGAGATCAGCACCACATCGGCCCCAACCAGCGCAGGAGTCGGATCTTCACCGCAGAAGCCCTTGATGGCGACGTCGGTAGGAATATGACTGAGGTCAACGGCCACACCCGGGGTAACCGGGGCGATGTCATACAGGCTCAGCTCGGAGCCAGCCGGCAGACGGTTTTTCAACAGCAGAGCGAGGGCTTGACCGATGCCACCAGCGGCACCCAGAACGGCAACTTTCATGATCAACTCCATGTTTAAGCGTAGGTTTAAGGTTGTTTGTTGTTGTGCGCCCAACCTTAATGGATCCCCCCATAAAAAACAATCTGATAACAGTTGCAGTCACGGGTTCTGTGAGCCACGAAACATGCGGGAGCAAAAATTGGAGGGAAATACAAAAAGTTGGAGGAGAAGCACAGTTTTTCTGCACTTCTCCTTACCATAAAGAGGTAGATCTGAGGGTCTCAGGATTGGAATGCCAGCGCCCGTTTTTCACACCAGCGAAAACCAATTGTTAACAATCCGTTCATCGCCAGATAAAGCCCACCAGCCACCCCGAACACAGCCAGGGTATCGTAGGTCTGGGCGTTCAACCCCTGCGCCAGCCCCATGATGTCCATGATGGTGATAGTACTGGCGAGGGAGCTCCCCTTGAGCACCAGGATCACCTCGTTGGAGTAGGCAGGCACCAGATGACGGGCGGCGTGGCGCACCTTCATCCACAAGGTCTGGCGGCCATTAAAACCAAGCGCCCGGCACGCCTCCACCTCACCAGCCGGGATGGCATCGAGCGCCCCCTTGAACAACCGGGTGGAGTAGGCCGCCGTGTTGAGACCCAGCGCCAGCACGGCGCAGAACCAGGGCTGCTTGAGCAGCGGCCAGAGCGGGCCGGCTTTCAGCCACTCGAACTGGCCCGGCCCGTAGTAAATCAGGAAGATCTGAATGAGCAGCGGCGTGCCGGTAAAGAGCAGCACCCACAGCTGCACCAGCTGGGTCGCCACCGGCAGGCGCAGCTCCAACACCCAGGTCATCAGGGCTGCCAACACAATCCCCAGCAGCAGGCTGAACAGGGTCAGCTCCAGCGTGGTGACCAGACCGCCCAGCAACGTAACGAGATACTCTTGCATCAGTTAGCCTCCGTAGCGGCGGGTGTAGCGGGCAGCCAGCCCGAGGCCATATTCACTCACCAGACTGATGGCCAGATAGATGAGGGCGGCGGCGGCATACCAGGTGAAAGGCTCATAGGTACTGGCCGAGGCCATCTGCGCCTGACGCATCATCTCGTTGACCCCGATAAGCGACACCAGCGCGGTATCTTTCAGCAACACCAGCCACTGGTTGCCGAGGCCCGGCAGGGCATGACGCCACGCCTGCGGCAACACGATGCGAAAGAAGATGTGGCTCTTGCTCAACCCCAACGCCAGCGCCGCCAACCGTTGACCTGAAGGCACCGCATTGAGCGCCGCCCGCAGGGTCTGGGTCGCATAGCTGGCAAACAGCAGGGAGAGCGCCAGCACGCCACAGGCGAACGGGCTGAACTCCACATACTCGCCAGTGATGAGGAACAGCACCTGGGTCGAGCCGAAGTAGATGAACAGCACCACCAGCAACTCGGGCAGACCACGGATCAGCGTGGTCAGGGTGGCCACCGGCCACACCAATGCACGCTGCTTGCTGAGCTCGGCGGCACTGAACGCCAGCGCCAATACCATGCCCCCGACCAGTGATGCCAAGGCCAGCCCGAGGGTCATCCAGGCTGCATCCAACAACAGGCTCAACATGGCTTACTGCGCGAAGTATTTGTCGAAGATTTTCTGATAGGTGCCGTTGGCCTTGATCTCGGCCAGCCCCTTGTTCAGCTGGGTCAGCAGCTCCTGATTGCCCTTGGCGACCGCGATGCCAAAGCCGGTACCGAAGTACTTGGCATCCGTCACCGGCGCACCCACCACCGCATACTCCTTGTGCTGCTTCAGCCAGTCGGCAGCAACGGCGGTATCGGCAAAGACACCGTCGGTACGGCCATTCATCATGTCGAGGAAGGCGCTCTGGTAGCTGGCGTACGGCACGGTCAGCAGACCCTTGCTCACCCAGTTATCAACCAGATAGGACTGGTGAGAGGTACCGTTCTGCACGCCGACTGTCTTGTCGACCATCTCTTCCGGCCCCTTGAAGGCCCCTTTCTTGGCGACGAATACGGCCGAGTTCTCGTAGTAGATGTCAGAGAAATCGACCTGAGCGGCCCGCTCAGGGGTCACGTCCATGGCGGCGATGGCGGCATCGTAGCGACGGAATTTGAGGCTGGGGATCAGGCTGTCAAAGGCCTGGTTGTGGAAGCTGCACTCCAGCTTGGCCTGCTCGCAGATGGCGCGCGCCAGATCGATGTCAAAACCCTGAAACTCGTTCTTGTCATCCAGGTATTCGAACGGTGCGTAGGTGGCCTCGGTGGCGAACTTGATCTCTTTGGCCATGACGGAGGTACTCAACAGGCCCATGGCAGCAACCAACAACAGACTCTTTTTCATGACAGCTTCCTTATCGATTCAATATCAATGCATCAAGAATTCGGCAAACCGGCTGGTTTGCGGGGATTGGAAAATGGCGGCGGTGCCGGATTCGATGATCCGCCCCTTCTCCAGATAAATCACCTGGCTGGCCACCTTGCGGGCAAAGTCGACCTCGTGGGTCACCACCACCTGGGTAATGCCGGTCTGGCTCAGGTTGCGGATGATCTCGGCCACCTCTTTGGTGATCTCGGGATCGAGGGCAGCTGTCGGCTCGTCAAACAGCAGCACTTCCGGGTCCATCATCAGGGTACGGGCAATAGCCACCCGCTGCTGCTGACCGCCAGAGAGACGGGCAGGCCAGGCATCGCGCTTGTCGGCCAGTTGCAGCTGGGCCAGCAGGTAGGCCCCCTTCTCGATGGCGGCCTCCTTGCTCATGCCGAGCACCTTGACCGGCGCTTCAATCAGATTCTCCATCACAGTGAGATGTGGCCAGAGATTGTACTGCTGGAACACCATGCCCACCTTGCGGCGCAGCAGTTGGGACTGGCGGTTGAATTCGGCAGCAGAGAGGGAGTTCGGGAAAGAAAATTCACTTTCGCCAATCCGCAGAACACCCGCATCCGGGGTATCCAGCAGATTCATCATCCGTAGCAGGGAACTCTTGCCAGCACCGCTCGGGCCCAGCAACACCAAGGTTTCACCGGGGGATGTCCGAAAGCTGACCTGTTGCAGAACCGGCACCTTGTGCCAAGACTTCTCGATACCTATTAATTCAATACCCATACAGCCCAATTGAATAAGTTTTCAAAATTTCATCCCGATTCTATCCCTAATAAAGGTTGATGCAAGCCATTTTTGAATCAATATGCAGAACAAGCGCCGCTTCCTTGCAAAAAACGGCATATGAATGCAAAATGGCCCCGCTGTTCGTATCTGCCGCCTGTATCGCACAGGCCGCCACACCTCCTCATTCGTGAGACCAAGATGAAACACAACGACAAGCAAGAAAAACTGGCCAAGGCCTTTAAAGCCTTGCTGAAAGAAGAGCGCTTTGGCTCCCAGGCAGAGATCGTCACCGCCCTGCAAGAGCTGGGCTTCGAGAACATCAACCAGTCCAAGGTATCGCGCATGCTGAGCCGCTTCGGCGCCGTTCGCACTCGCAACGCCAAGATGGAGATGGTCTACTGCCTGCCGGTGGAACTGGGCGTGCCCACTACCTCCAGCCCGCTCAAGAATCTGGTACTGGACGTCGATCACAACGGCGCACTGGTGGTGATCCACACCAGCCCGGGCGCAGCCCAGCTGATCGCCCGCCTGCTCGACTCCCTCGGCAAGGCAGAGGGGATCCTCGGCACCATCGCCGGTGATGACACTATCTTCATCACCCCGACCAGCGACACCGATATCGAAGAGCTCTACCTCTCCGCCCTCGAGTTGTTCGAACAGACGCCGTAATGGCAACCACCGCGTCATAGCGGTCACGCCAGAACGAAAAATCCCGGCCAAGGCCGGGATTTTTGTTTTCTGAGTCTTCGTCAGGCGGGCTTATTTGCCCTGCGCCATCAAAAAACCTTCCGATGGTGCGAAGAAAGCCGCGCCGGTCACTGCCCTGGTGAAGCGCAGCAGGTGGTCGAAGTGGCTGCCCTCACCTTTGTACATGCTGGCCAGCATGGCGTTGAAGTGCTGCGGTGTGCGGCAGCAGGAGATGAAGTAGAGCCCCTGCTCGGTCATGGTGCCCCAGGGCATGCTCTGGCGCAGGATCTCCATGGACTCTCCCTTCGGGGTTTTGAGGTTGACCCGCTTGATGTGGGCGGTCAGCGGCTTGGCGGCAGATTCATACTCGATATTGTCGGGCTTGGTGCGACCGATAATGTCTTCCTGCTCTTTCTGCGCCAGCTTCTCCCAGTCGCTCATGGCGTGGACCCAGCGTTGGACGTGAATGTAGGAGCCACCGGCAAACTCGCCATCGGCCAGCAGCGCCACTTCGGCACGGTGCTCATCCTGCGGGTTCTCGGTGCCGTCAACGAAACCGGTCAGGTCACGGCAATCCAGGTTGCGGAAACCGCGCACCTCTTCGGCCAGCTCGACCAGTCCGGCCAGCAGCGCCATCACACGGTGACCGGCGTGGTGCAGCACATCCACCCGATCGGCGCGCAGCTGAATAAAGAGATCAAACGGGGTGTTGGGGGCTTCCTGACCGTTGGCGGATTGCGCCATAAAACTGCGGAACTGGGGCGGACGGGCGGCAGGATAGAGACCATCCCAGGCATCGGCGCCAACGGCAACCAGACCGCTGAACCCGGCATCAGGGAAATCGGCAGCAACCGCCTGCCACAGGGCGGGCAGTTTGGCCAGACGGCCGACCAGTTCGGCGGCGTCGCCGGTGCGATTGAACATCAGATAGAGGGCGTGCAGATTCGGCTCTGCGCAGATCCCGGCTTGGGCTTTCATATATCTCTCCCCTGAGTAGGCGTTAGCGTTACGGGCTATTTGCGTTGCGCGATTATAAACCAGAGTGGATCCAGTTCTTTGATTTCACGACGATATCACGCGTTCAGGGCAAAGGGTCAAACAACACCAGCCCATGGGGTGCGACCTTGATCCGTGCCCGCATCCCATCAAGGGGCTCGCCAATGCTCGCCTCCAGCTGCAGATCGCCACACTCGAACAGCACCCGACAGTGGTGGCCGAGGAACTGCTGCTCCACCACCTTGAGCTCGCCATCTGCGGCGCTCTCCAGCAGCAGTTGCTGGGGTCGAAGCATCAGCTGCAACTGCTCACCCACTGCGCGGCCATGGGGCTCGCTGCCACAAATGACCCCGAGCGCCGTCTGTACGCAGTGGCTGTCCACCACCTCGGCAGCCAGATAGTTGACCCCACCGAGAAACTCCGCCACGAAGCGGTTTTGCGGACGGCGATAGAGCTGCTCAGGCTGGCCCACCTGCTCGATATGACCGGCGCGAAACAGCGCCAGCCGATCGGCGAAGGCGAACGCCTCCTCCTTGCTGTGGCTGACGAAGATGGCGCCGATCCCCTGCTGCTTGAGCAGGGCGCGGATCTCAAGGATCAACTTCATCCGCACCTGGGTATCGATGTTGGAGAAGGGCTCATCCAGCAGCATCAGCCGCGGCTTGCACACCAGCGCCCGGGCGATGGCTACCCGCTGCTGCTGACCACCGGAGAGCTGATGCGGATAGCGATCCCCCAGCCCCTGCAGATTGACCAGCGCCAGCGCCTCGTCCACCTGCTGCTGGCGGGCACTGCGGTCGAGTTTGGTCAGGCCAAAGCCAACATTGTCGGCCACCGTCAGGTGGGGGAAGAGGGCGTAATCCTGAAAGATCATGCCGATGTTGCGCGCCTCGGGCGGCACGCTGGCTCCCGGCCCGTCGAGCAGGGTATCGCCGAGGCAAATCGTGCCCTCTGCCAGCGGCAGCAGCCCGGCGATGGCCTTGAGCAGCGTGGTTTTGCCGCAGCCACTGGCCCCCAGCAGGCAGACGATCTCGTTGTCTGCCACCGTCAGGGAGAGCTGCTCCAGCACATTGCGGCCGTTGTAACGGCAGCTGACATTTTCAACCTGCAAACAGGACAAGGCTGACTTCCTCTCGTTTCTGGCGGCGCGCGGCCTTTTGGTTCAGCGCACCGCATGCAATTTCATTGGCCGACGCGGCGACTCAGTGGCCCGGACTGTCCAGACTGCGGTTGACCCATATCAGCGGCAACAGCCCCACCAGCACGATGACGATGGCCCCGAGCGCGCCGCGCTCCAGCATCTCGTCCGAGACAAACTGATAGACGTGAGTCGCCAGGGTATCGAAGTTGAACGGCCGCAGCAGCAGAGCGGCGGGCAGCTCCTTCATGGATTCGATGAATACCAGCATGGCACCGGCAAACAGACCACGGCGCACCAGCGGCAGATGGACCCGGCGCAGCATGCCGCCATCCCCCTGCCCCAGGGAGAGGGCAGCCATGTCGAGGCTGGGGGAGATCTTGCCCATGCTGCTCTCCACCGAGCCGATAGCGATGGCCACGAAGCGCACCAGATAGCCGAACACGATGGCGGTAATGGTGCCGGTCAGCAGCAAGCCCGGCCCCTGACGCCCGAGCCACTCGGCCAGATCGTTGATGGCAAAGTCGAGGGCGGTGAGCGGCACCAGCACCCCGATGGCGAGCACGGTACCCGGCATGGCGTAACCCATGGCGGCGATGCGCAGGGGCAACAGACTCTTTATCCCGCCATCGAGGCGGCGGAAGAAACCGAGCAGCAGGGCGATGCCCATCGCCAGCAGAGCGGTCAGCGCCGAGATAAGCAAACTGTTGCCAGCGAAGCGAACAAACTCCGGCGTCCACGACAACTCGAAGTAACGCACGCCGTAATCGAGCAGGATGACAAACGGCAGGCCGAAACCGGCCAGCACCAGCCCCCAGCACCAGAGACCGGCTAACCAGCGACTCATCCCCTTGAGCGGATAGCGCAGCGGCTGCTCATGGCCCATGGACTTCTGGAACACCTGCTGCCTGCTGCGCGAGCGGCGCTCCAGCGCGATCAGCAGCACCACCGCCAGCAGCATCAGGCAGGAGAGCTTGGCCGCGGTGGCCAGACTGCCATAGCCGAGCCAGGTGTCGTAGACCGCCGTGGTCAGGGTGTTGATGGCAAAGAAGTGGACGGTGGCGAAATCGGCCAGCGTCTCCATGGCCACCAGCGATACCGCCACCATGATGGCGGGGCGTGCCAGCGGCAGACTGAGGCGGCGAAAACTCTGCCACGGGGTACAGCCGAGCAGGCGGCTGGAGTGGATCAGGCTGACTGACTGCTCGAGAAAAGAGGCGCGGGTCAGCAAATAGACATAGGGGAACAGCACCAGCGCCAGCACCCAGGAGGCGCCGCCAAGGGAGCGAATGGCCGGAAACCAGTAATCGGCTGGACTGTTCCAGCTAAAGAGCGCTCGCAACTCGGCTTGTAGCGGGCCCGAGTAATCGAGCAGGTCGGTATAGACGTAGGCGACGATATAGGAGGGCATGGCCATTGGCAGCATCAAGGCCCACTGCAGGGCTCGGCGCCCCGGCACCTGACACATGGCCACCAGCCAGGCGGTGGGCACGCCAAATAGCAGGCTTAGCAATACTACGCCGACCACCAGCCCCAGGGTATTGCCCAGATAATCGAGCAGCACGGTATTGGCGAGGTGGCGAAACAGCTCTCCCTCAGCCGAGAAGGCAGAGAAAAGCAGGGCTATAACCGGTAAACCCAGCAGCAGGGCGATGGCCCAGCTGCCGGTAATCCATCCAAAATTTTTCATGAGACCACAGATGTTGATGGGGCCGTTGGCCCCATCTGATTACAAGTCGAACTTCACTTCATCCAGCAACTGCAAGGCGTCCTTGCGGTGCTTGGCGTAATCGCTGACCGGTAGTGCGTCAGACTTGAAACTGCCCCAGGACTTGACCATGGCGGAAGGCTCGACTCCGGCCTTGACCGGATATTCGGCGTTCACGTCCGCATACATGTGCTGGGCGGTGTCGCCAGCCAGAAACTCCATCAGCTTCTGGGCCTCGGCCTTGTTCTTGGCATACTTGGTCATGGCCACGCCACTCACGTTGACGTGTGCACCGCGGTCAGCCTGGTTCGGGAAGTTGATATAGACCGCATCCGCCCAGGACTTCTGCGCAGGATCTTTCAACATGGCGCCCAGATAGTAGCTGTTGCCGAGTGACACGTCACAGATACCATCCTTGATCGCCTTGACCTGATCCCGGTCGTTGCCCTGCGGCTTGCGCGCCAAGTTGGCCTTGACCCCTTCCAGCCAGGTTTTGGTCTCAGCCATGCCGTGATGGGCAATCATGGAGGAGACCAGCGCCACATTGTACTCATGCTTGCCGCTGCGGGTGCAGATTTTCCCTTTGAATTCCGGTTTGGCCAGATCTTCGTAGCTGATGGTATCGAGCTTGCCGAGGCGATCCTTGCTGGAGTAGATGGCGCGAACCCGGGTGGTCAGGGCGAACCAGCGATTCTCCGGATCACGATAGATGGCGGGGATGTTCTCCTGCAGGATCTTGCTGTCCACCGGCTGCACCAACCCCTTGTCCACCAGATCGGTCAGACGGCTGATATCGACGGTCAGCATCAGGTCGGCCGGAGAGAGCTTGCCTTCCCGCTCCAGACGCTCGTTCAACCCCTCTTTGGCGAACACCACGTTCACCTTGATGCCAGATTCCTTCTCGAACTGCTGGATGATGGGCTTGATCAGCTCATCCTGCCGGTTGGAGTAGACATTCACTTCCCCGGCCGCCAATGCCGACTGAGCTGCCAACGCAGAGAAAGCCAGTGCCAACATCTTCATTTTCATCATCCATTCCTTGATTAGCCATACAGAGTGATAACGATTGCCGTTTGCATTCTGCATACATCTTATAAGCGGATCAAGAAAGCTCGCCGTCGCCACATCACATATTTAATCGCCCATAAATGAAAAGGGCCGGATGGAATCCCATTCGGCCTCTTCTGAGCAAAACGTTATGTTGATCAGGCTTCAATAAGCGCTCACGCCATCGGGATTCCCCGAGGTCGGGAGGTCAACAGATCTGTACGTCACGGATGCGGTTCATCACAGCGCCTCGTCGTCACTCTCGCCGGTGCGGATGCGCACCGCTTGCAGCAAGTCGTAGACAAAAATCTTGCCGTCGCCGATCTTGCCGGTATAGGCAGCCTTGCAGATCGCCTCGATCACCCCTTCCACGTTATCATCGGCGGTAGCAATCTCCAGCTTCACCTTGGGCAGGAAGTCGACCTGATACTCGGCTCCCCGGTATAATTCGGTGTGTCCCTTCTGGCGGCCAAATCCCTTGACCTCGGACACGGTCAGCCCTTCCACCCCCAGGTTGGCAATAGCCTCGCGGACATCGTCCAACTTGAACGGTTTGATAATCGCACTAATCAGCTTCATCTGGTTGCTCCCAATCCATGGTGTGTCATGAATCGGGTTTCAATTCTTATGCCAAGTATTTTTATTGTTTTATTTCATATAGATAGAGTTTAATACCGGCGCCATTCGCCAGGCACATCCCCATAACCGGCCAGCACGCCCCATAATGAGGCACCATGCTGCAGCGGTCAGCGGGTATGCACCAAACAAGAGCAAAACAGCATGTTAGTTATCTCCAACAGCGTCACGATTCCCTGGCATGAGCTGCAATTTCAGACCATGCGGGCACAGGGCAACGGTGGACAGCACGTCAACAAGACCGACTCCGCCGTCTGGTTGCGCTTCGATTACCGCAACTCTCCCAGCCTGACGCCCCTCTACAAGGAGGGTCTCGACAAGCTGAGCGATAGCCGGGTACACGATGGCTTTATCCTGATCCGGGTCGAGAGCCATCGCAGCCAGGACATGAACCGCAAGGAGGCGATGAGTCGTCTGGTGGAGTTGCTGAAGAAAGCAGCCTGGCGCCCCAAGGCTCGCCATGCCACCAAGCCGACCCGCAGCTCCCAGCGCAAACGGGTCGATGCCAAGAAACGCAAGGGGGATATCAAGTCCGCCCGCGGCAAACCGGTTCTGGACTGAGCCCCCCCAGCCCCCAAAGGATGTCAGCCGATGAGATACAGTTTTTGCGACAGCGCCCGCGGCCCCCTGCTGGTCGCCATCGATCAGGATGGCCTGCGCCACGTGGAGTTCATGCACGGGGAGCGCCCCGTCATGCCACAGGCTGACTGGCAACGGGATGACAAGGCACTGGCCCCCTATCTTGCCCAGTTCAACGCCTATTTCGCCGGAAAATTGCAGCAGTTCGATCTGCCCATGGCAGCGATGGGCACCCCGTTCCAGCAAACGGTGTGGAATGCTTTGTGCGATATCCCCTATGGCGAGACCGTGAGCTATCTCGAGATTGCCCAGGCGATAGGCAATCCCAAGGCAGTGCGGGCGGTGGGCGCTGCCAATGGCCGCAATCCGCTGAGCATCATAGTACCCTGCCATCGAGTGATCGGACGCAGCGGCGAGCTGACCGGCTATGCTGGCGGCATTCCCATCAAGCGCTGGTTGCTGGCACTGGAACAGGTAGGCACAGCATTCGAGCTGGCCCCATGAGACGATGACCGCCCCGGAGAGGGACGGGGCAATATCGCAACCAGAATGAAAAGGCTTTCAGCCAGTGCCACGCTTTGCTGACAAGATGAACAGAAAATGAAGAATCGCCTCAGAACTACTTCAGATTGAGCTTGGCATGATAGCTCCATACTTGAATGGCACGGCTCATTCGCTGATTCAAGTAGCACCCATGTGACGCTTCCAATCTGTCTTTTTCCCCGCGCCTCCTCTGAGGCGCTTTTTTTGTGGCAACTGTCCCGTCCTGAATATGGTTTACACCTTTCCCCCCAATAAATGGAGAACCAGATGGGACAAGGTGTGAAACGGACACAGCGCGATTACTCGCTGACTTTTAAACTGGCACTGGTCGAGCAGATTGAAAAAGGCGAGCTCAGTTGCCAGCAAGCACAAGCCCGATATGGCATTCAGGGCCGCTCCACCGTTCTGGTATGGTTGCGTAAACATGGTCGGCAAGATTGGAGCCAGGGGGCTTCTGTGCGCGCCGGCAGGAGCATCACCATGCCTGACCCCGACAACCAGACGCCAGAACAGCGCATCAAGGAACTTGAGCAACAGCTGGCGCTGATGAGCCAGAAGGCCCAGTTCTTTGAGGCCGTCGTCGATGTACTGAAGAATGACTACGGCGTCTCCATCGTAAAAAAGCGACCCGGCAAGTCCTCTCGCAGCGGCAAGTCGAGAAGCTGACCATCGTCAGGGCTTGCCTGTTTCTGGGGATAAGCCGGCAGGCTTACTACAAGCGCAATCGGGTCGCCGACGAGCGCCATGCTCAAGGGCTGCAGGTGGTGCGCTTTGTGCGTCAGGTTCGACTGCGACAACCTCGGGTGGGTACTCGCAAGCTGCATTATCTGCTCCAGGGTCAGGATGATGGCGGGCTCAAGGTCGGGCGGGACAGGCTGTTTCGGATATTGGCCGAGCACAGCCTGCTAGTGCAGCCTAAGCGGGCGTATCACAAGACCACCCACAGTTTTCACCGTTTCTACCGTCATCCCAACTTGCTCAAGGCGGGGCCAGAGCAGGTCACACCGGTGGCCCCGGAGCAGGTCTGGGTCGCTGATATCACCTATCTGCCAGCCAGGAGCGGACCGCTGTACCTGAGCCTGGTGACGGATGCCTACTCACGCAAGATAGTGGGCAATCACGTACACGAAGGAATGCATGCCGAATCGGTGGCGATGGCGTTCAGGAAAGCACTGAAGCAACGGCGTGGCGACGGTGAACTCATCCATCACTCAGACCGCGGCGTGCAGTATTGCTCGGGACTGTATCAGTCATTACATGAACGGTACGGGGTGAAATGCTCGATGACGGATGGGTATGACTGCTACCAGAATGCGTTGGCGGAGCGGGTGAACGGGATTTTGAAAGGAGAGTTATTGTTGCAAAGCCCGCAGGATTTGACGCAAGCGCGGGAAATGGTGCGTGAAGCAGTGGATATTTACAACGCGGAGCGGCCGCATCATGCGTTGAAATACAGAACCCCCGATGCGGTACATAGAGGGTTCTGAGTAGAAAAATGCTAGTTGAAAATGTGTAAACCTATTTCAGGACTAGACAAACACAACAGGCCACCACCCAGGCTGAATGGCCTGAATGCCACAAAATCAGCCCCGTCCAAAAACCAAGAGGCGAAGGATCACCCTTCGCCTCTGACGTAACAGCTGGCTACTCGCTCTGGGGCAGGAACTGCAGCTCCGGCGCCGAGGAGGTCAGCACATCGGCGCAATAATCCCAGGTCGAGATGCGATAGTGCTGCAGATCTTCATCCAGATGCAGGCCGTCCGACTCCTGATGGAACCAGCTGGCAAAACGGGATGGAGTGATGAGCTGGATCTGCTCTTCGATGGCGTGGCTATCCTTCCCCTCGGCCAGATCGCAATCCTCGATGACCCGCAGGGCATAAATATGGCGAAAATAGACCCGGCAGAGGATTTGCGGGGGTAGATCGATGCTGCGCGCCCGCCCCAGCATGATGGTCAGGGAGTCGCTCCAGAGATCCTGATGCAACTCGGCCACAACCAGACCGGGCGGTAGCTGGCGGGACGGAGCCCAAGGGACGGCAACCTGCCGAATGGCATTTTTCTGTTCCATATTCACCTCACGACAACTCGCTCCCTGTCTTGAGTCTATCTGAACCACATAGTCCCGGCGAAGGCAATCGATGGACAATAAAAACGGCAATAAAAAAGCCGACGTATCAAACGTCGGCGAATAAAAAGTGCTTACAACAGAGGATTCACATATTCAGACCCTCGGGTCGAAAGATTGGTTCCCTCTTTTTGTAATTAATTTTCGGCGCGTTTAAACATCAGGGTATTGGCGTCCGACTCTTCCGGCACGAAGTAGTAGCCCTCGGCGTTGAAGCCGGTCAGCTGCTCCACCTCGGTCAGACGGTGCTTGATGATGTGGCGGGCCATCATGCCGCGAGCCTTCTTGGCGTAGAAGCTGATGATCTTGAACTGACCGTTCTTCTCATCCTTGAACACCGGCGTGACGATCCGCCCTTTCAGGCTCTTGGGTCGTACCGACTTGAAATACTCGTCGGAGGCCAGATTGATCAGCACCTCATCCCCCTGGGCTGCCAGCGCGTCGTTGAGGTGATGAGTGATCACCTCCCCCCAGAACTGGTAGAGATCCTTGCCGCGACTATTGTCGAGTTTGGTCCCCATCTCCAGTCGATAGGGCATCATCAGGTCGAGGGGGCGAAGCACGCCGTAGAGGCCGGAGAGCATCCGCAGGTGTGCCTGAGCGAAGTCAAAATCGGCCTCGCTGAAATCCTCCACCGCCAAACCGGTGTAGACATCCCCCTTGAAAGCCAGCAGCGCCTGACGGGCATTGGCGGGGGTGAAATCTGGCTGCCACTCGGCAAAACGGGCGGCATTGAGACCGGCCAGCTTGTCGCTGATCTTCATCAGAGTGGCGATCTGGTCAGGGCTCAGTTGGCGGGCCCGGCGAATCAGTTCGGCGGAGTGATCCAGCAGCTCGGGTTGGGTGAAACGGGGGGTCACCAGCGGTGACTCGTAATCCAGCGTCTTGGCCGGGGAAACCACAATCAGCATAACGTTCCTTTCTGGCGAGGGGCCGAACAGCGGATCGGCCCCATGTTTCATTCATCCAGCGTCACATTTTCCAGTGTGCCGGACCCCAGCTGCTCGCGACCGGAGAGCTTGATCAGCAGCCGCAGGTCGTTGGCCGAGTCGGCATGGGCGAGGGCCTCACTGTAGCCAATCTGGCCGGCGCAGAACAGGCTGAAAAGCGCCTGATCGAAGGTCTGCATGCCCAGTTCGGCAGATTTGGTCATCACCTCCTTGAGACGGTGCATCTCTCCCTTGCGGATGATGTCGGTGATGAGCGGGGTATTGAGCAGGATCTCGAATGCCGCACTGCGCCGCAAACCATCGACACTCGGCACCAGTTGCTGGGCGACAATGGCTCTGAGGTTGAAGGAGAGATCGAACAGAAACTGGCGATGTTTCTCCTGCGGCACCAGATGGAGGATGCGATCCAGCGCCTGGTTGGCGTTGTTGGCATGCAAAGTGGCGAGACAGAGATGGCCAGTCTCGGCGAACTGAAGGGCAAACTCCATGGTCTCCTGACTTCGGATCTCGCCGATCAGGATCACGTCCGGTGCCTGACGCAGCGAGCTTTTCAGTGCTACATCGAACGACTCGGTGTCGATCCCCACCTCCCGCTGGGTCACCAGGCTACGGCCATGCTGATGGACGAACTCCACCGGGTCTTCCACCGTCAGGATATGACCATCGGCATGCTGGTTGCGATAGCCGATCATCGCCGCCTGAGTGGTCGATTTACCCGCCCCGGTGGCACCGACAAACAGCACCAGCCCGCGCTTGGCCATCGCCACCTCCTGCAGGATCCTGGGGAGCTGCAGATCTTCAAAGGTGGGAATGCGGGTCTCGATACGACGAATCACCATACCGGGCAGCTCCTGCTGCCAGAAGGCGCTGACCCGAAAGCGACCCAGCGCCTCGCGGTAAATCGCGTAGTTGGCCTCCTTGGTGCGGACATAGCGCTCGAAGTGATCGCTGCTGAGGGTATCCCTGACCAGCGTCAGCGCCCCTTTCTTGTCGAGCGCGTCTCCCCCCAGCGACACCAGATGGCCATTTACCTTGAGAATGGGCGGCGATCCCACCGTCACAAACAGATCCGATCCCTTTCGCTCGACCAGCTCGCTCAGCAGATCATCCAGATTCATCATTTATCCCTCCCTGGGTACAAGTCGCTTAAATGCTGTTGGGATCAACGGCCTTGGCCTTGGCATCGAGGGATGCCACCACGCCACGACTCACCAGCTGCTTGAGGCTCTGATCCATGGTCTGCATGCCGTGGGTCATCCCGGTCTGGATCACCGAGTAAAGCTGGGCAATCTTGTCCTCCCGAATGAGGTTACGCACCGCCGGAATGCCCATCATGATCTCGTGCGCTGCCACCCGACCGCCACCAATGCGCTTGAGCAGGGTCTGGGAGATGACCGCCCGCAGGGATTCGGAGAGCATGGAGCGTACCATGTCCTTCTCCGCGCCTGGGAAGACGTCGATGATACGGTCGATGGTCTTGGCCGCCGACGAGGTGTGCAGGGTGCCAAACACCAAGTGGCCGGTTTCGGCGGCAGTCATGGCCAGACGAATGGTCTCAAGGTCGCGCATCTCGCCCACCAGAATGATGTCCGGGTCTTCCCGCAGGGCCGAGCGCAGGGCGTTGCTGAAGCTCTTGGTATCACGGTGTACTTCCCGCTGGTTCACCAGGCAGCGCTTGTTCTCGTGGACGAATTCGATGGGGTCCTCGATGGTGAGGATGTGGTGATGGAAGTTCTCGTTGATGTAGTTGACCATGGCCGCCAGGGTGGTCGACTTACCGGAACCGGTCGGGCCGGTCACCAACACCAGACCCCGCGGGAACTCGGCAATCTTGCGGAAGATCTCCGGCGCATCGAGATCTTCGAGGCTCAGCACAGTGCTGGGGATGGTACGAAATACCGCGCCCGAACCGCGCGCCTGCTGGAAGGCGTTGACCCGGAAACGGGCCAGATTGGGCACCTCGAACGAGAAATCGACCTCGAAGTTCTCCTCCAGCTCCTTGCGCTGATGGTCGTTCATGATGTCGTAAATGAGGGCATGCACTTCCCGGTGTTCCAGGGCGGGCAAATTGATCTTGCGAACCTCACCATCAACCCTGATCATCGGGGGAACCCCGGCCGAGAGGTGTAGATCCGAGGCTTTATGCTTTACACTGAAAGCCAATAACTCTGTGATATCCATAGACTTGTCATTCTCCCATCACAAGATCACTAACGAAATATGAACCAGATTGCCCAGCACCTGTTTCAGGTAAAGGAACGTATTGCCCAGGCCGCCGAACGGGCTAGCCGCAACCTGCAGCAGATCCGCCTGCTGGCCGTGAGCAAGACCAAGCCGGTCGAGGCCATCATGGCCGCCCATGCCGCAGGTCAGCGCTGCTTTGGCGAATCCTACGCTCAGGAAGCAGCGGCCAAGATCGATACCTTGCGCCAGCAGCCGGAATATAGCGACATAGAGTGGCACTTTATCGGCCCTTTGCAATCGAACAAATCCAAACTGGTCGCCGAACGGTTTGACTGGGTGCTGAGCGTGGATCGGGACAAGCTGATCGACCGCCTCAACAACCAGCGTCCCGCCAGCATGGCACCGCTAAATGTTTGTCTGCAAATCAATATTAGCGGAGAGAGCAGCAAATCCGGAACGTCGGAACAAGAGATTTTCCGCCTTGCCGAGCTGGTCTCCCACAGTGAGCGACTGGTGCTGCGGGGACTGATGGCCATTCCCGAGCACACCAGTGACGAGCGCGTGCTGGCCGCCCAAATGACCCGTATGCAGACTCTGTTCACCGAGCTTGCGCGACAATACCCCACTGTGGATACCCTCTCGATGGGCATGACCGAGGATCTTGAACTGGCGATAGCCCACGGCAGCACCATGGTGCGGGTCGGCACCGCCATCTTCGGCGCCCGTGACTACTCATAGGCAAGGCCAGCGGATAACCCATACGTCCGCCTCTTGCCGCGACTTCATCAACAGGAGCGTTTGATGGAACACCGAATTCTGGCGTCAGGTGGTGCAGGCAGCGCCAACCCCGCCGCGACCCCATGTGCAACAGGAGCATCTGATGCAGCATAGAACGCTGGCCTTTATCGGCGCGGGCAACATGAGCCGCAGCATCATCGCCGGACTGGTCAAGGCGGGTTATCCCGCCGGGCAGATCACGGCCGCCAACCCCAGTCTGCCCAAGCTGGAGACGCTGGCGAGCGAACATGGCATTCGCATCACCCAGAGTAATGCCGAGGCGGCCCGAGACGCCGAAGTGATCGTGCTGGCAGTCAAGCCGCAGCTGATGGCAGGCATGCTGGCCGCTCTGGTTGCCGAGCTGGGCTCCCTAGAGGGCAAGCTGCTCATCTCCATCGCGGCTGGCATCAAGGTGGCGCGCCTTGGCGAGATGGCCGGTGGCCATGACCGCATCATCCGCACCATGCCCAATACCCCTGCCCTGCTGGGTTTGGGCATGACCGGTCTCTATGCACCCGAACATATTGCCGCCGTGGATCGTGACTTTGCCGAGCAGATGATGCAGGCGGTCGGCAAGACCCTCTGGGTAGAGCAGGAGTCTGGCATCAACGGCGTCATCGCCGCGGCGGGCAGTGCTCCGGCCTACTTCTTCCTCTTTATGCAGGCGATCGCCGAAGAGGCGGAGGCGATGGGTTTCTCGCCCGATCAGGCACGCCTGCTGGTGCAGCAGACCGCGCTGGGCGCAGCCGCCATGGTGGAGCAGAACCCTGAGCTGGCGCTGCAAACCCTGCGTGAGCAGGTCACCAGCAAGGGCGGCACCACAGCCGAAGCCATCAAGACATTCCAGCAGCAGGGGCTGATGCCGCTGACTGCGCAAGCCATGCAGGCGGCCGTTGCTCGCGCCACCGAAATGGAAACCCTCTTCTAACAGGAGCCCAGATGAACACTGCTTACTTTCTGATTAACACCGTTTTCGATCTCTACCTGATGGTGATCCTGCTGCGCGTCTGGCTGCAGTGGGCCCGCGCCGACTTCTACAACCCGATGAGCCAGATGGTGGTCAAGCTGACCAATCCGCTGGTGATCCCGCTGCGCCGTGTGATCCCGGGCTTTGGCGGCATCGATCTTGCTTCCGTGGTGCTGGCGCTGGCCATCGCCTTCGCCAAGCTGGCCCTGCTCAAGAGCATGAACGTACTGCTGGCGGACTGGCTCAGCATCAGCCTTTTCGCGGCACTGACTGTGCTGAAAAAAGCGGGCTCGATGATCTTCTGGGTACTGCTGATCCGCGCCATCCTGAGCTGGGTCAGCCAGGGCCGCAACCCCATCGAATACGTGATGCATCAGCTGACCGAGCCCTTCCTCGCCCCTATCCGCCGCGTACTGCCGGCACTGGGCGGGCTGGATCTCTCGGTGCTGGTCGCCTTTATCGGCCTGCAAGCCATCAACTACCTGCTGGGTGACCTGTTCGGCCAGCTGTGGTGGATGATTTGATGCCAGCCGTCCTGCAACAAGGGGATGAACTGGTACTGCATCTGGTGATCCAGCCCAAGGCGAGTCGGGATCAGATCATCGGATTGCATGGCGAAGAGCTGAAAGTGGCCATCACGGCGCCGCCGGTTGATGGCCAGGCCAACAGCCATCTGATCAAGTTTCTGGCCAAGCAGTTCAAGGTGGCCAAGGGACAGATCACCATAGTGCGGGGCGAGCTGGGGCGATACAAAACCGTCGCCATCGACAGCCCCAAACAGTTGCCGCAAGAAGTGAGTGCACTGCTGAATGACACGCAAGGCTGAATGAATCGGCCTGCGCCAACCGTAGATATGAGAGGGATGACAGATGAAAACAGCCTGGATGAGTGGCCTGCTGGCACTGCTGATGACCCTGCCGCTCAAGGCAGAACAGATGAAGGAGCTGGGGCCCTGGCTGGTGCACTACAACGCCTTCAACTCCAGCTTCCTCACCCCCGAGGTCGCCAAGGCGTATGGACTGGAGCGCAGCCGCTACAACGCCATCATCAATATCGCGGTACAGGACAAGCAGAAAGTGGCGCAAGCCGTGGGGATCACCGGTGAGGCCAAGAACCTGACCGGCACCATCCGCACCCTGAACTTTCAGGAGGTAAAAGAGGGCGATGCCATCTACTATCTGGCGACCCTCCCCTACCGCAACGAAGATACCTACCAGTTCACCCTGAAGATCATGGGCGGTGGGCAGCAACAGAACCTCAGCTTCCAGCAGACCTTCTACGTCGACTAAGTACCAACAAGAAGCCCCGACCAAGGTCGGGGCTTCATTTTATCCATATGACAAGGGCGCCATCGCAGCGCCCTTGTTACATCTATTCCGTACCGCAGCGATTAAAGGGCGAGGAACAGACCGGCCAGACAGGCGCTCATCAGGTTCGCCAGCACGCCGGAGAGAATGGCGCGCATGCCGTAACGGGCGATGAAGGATTTGCGCTCCGGCACCATGGAACCCAGACCGCCGATCAGGATCGCCATGGAGGAGATGTTGGCAAAGCCGCACAGGGCGAAGGTCACGATGGCCTTGCTCGACTCGCTCAGGGTCTGATCCTGCACCAGGCCGATAAAGGCGACGAACTCGTTGACCACGATCTTGGTACCGATCAGGGCGCCAGCGGCTTGTGCCTGATCCCAGGGCACACCGATCAGCCAGGAGACGGGGGCAAACAGCCAGCCCAGAATGATCTGGAAGCTCAGATCCAGCCCCACCAGACCACCAGCCCAGCCGAGCAGGCCATTGAGCATGGCGATCACGCCAACGAAAGCCAGCAGGGTGGCACCGACCGCCACCGCGATATTGAGGCCGGACATGGCGCCATCGGCAGCCGCTTCGATCACGTTGGTGGCGCGGGGGATCTCGACATCCTGATGGTGATCGACCTCTTCAGCTCCCGGCGGCACCAGGATTTTGGCCATCGCCAGACCGGCAGGGGCCGACATGAAGGCGGCAGCGATCAGGTATTTCAGTTCAACCCCGAGGCTGGCATAACCCACCAGGGTGCCACCGGCGACGGAGGCGAGGCCGCAGCTCATCACGGCGAAGAACTGGGAGTCGGACATCTTGGAAAGGTAGGGTTTGACCACCAGCGGCGCTTCCACCATGCCAACGAAGATGTTGGCTGTCGCGGAGAGGCTCTCGGCACGACCGGTGCCCAGCAGCTTCTGCAAGCCACCACCCAGCAGGGCGATCACCCGAGGCATGATGCCGATGTGGTAGAGGATGGCGATCACCGCGGAGAAGAAGATTATGACCGGCAATACGTTGAAGGCAAAGATGAAGCCCAGCTTGAACTTGGCCAGATCACCGAACAGGAAGGCGATCCCCTCCTGACCATAACCGATCACGCTACTTACGCTCTCGCTGACCCCGTTCAGCACATGCTGACCGGCAGGCAGCCAGAGCACCAGACCGGCAAACATGATTTGCAGGCAGAGGGCAAGGCCAACTGTTCGCAGCGGGATACGACGACGATTATCAGAGCAGATGACGGCAAGCGCCAGGATACTCAAGATGCCGAGCAGGGCAATCATAGGGACTCCATCAGGTGGGGCAAAAGATGGGCGCGGATTCTGCGCCTCTCACCCCGTCACTGCAAGTCCGCTTGGTTACAGCTCTGTTAGAAAAAACGTTTGCACGATATCGGTTGCGCCAACTGGCTGATTTGGTTCGATTTTAGTATCAAAAGAAATCAAGAGTTCTTGTATGGAAACAATCATTCCTCACCGCCGGACAATTTACCCCCGAGCCAGGGGACCAGTCGCTGCTCCCAATAGGGTTCGGGGCCAAAGCGGGCCTTGAGGAAATCGATGAAGAGACGGATCTTGGGATCCAGATGTTCACGCCGGGCATAAACGGCGTGTACCGCCATCTGCTGGTTCGGTCGCCACCCGGGCAACACAGGGATCAGCTTGCCGCTCTGTAACTCCTTGTCCAGCAAGTAGTTGGCGATATAGGCGATGCCGAGCCCGGCCAGTGCAGCATCCCGCACCGCCTCCGCCATATCCACCCGATAGTTGCCCGCTACCTGCACCGTCTGGCGCTCCTTGCCCTGGCGAAACGACCACTGGTGATAGCGCCGCTCCCGACTCTGGTAAGTGATGCAGTTGTGCTGGGCCAGATCCTTGGGATGGAGCGGCGTACCGTGGCTCAGCAGGTAATCCGGCGAAGCCGCAACTACGAAGCCGATGTCGGCCAGCCGCTGTCCCACCAGCCCTTCCGGCTTGTCCTCATAGGTGGTGAGCCAGAGATCCAGCCCCTCATCCACCAGATTGGTTCTGTGGTCGAACAGCGAGACTTCCAGCTCCAGCTCGGGATAGCGATCCTGAAACGCCTTGAGATGAGGAATGACGTGCAAGCGGCCAAAAGATTGGCCCACCCCAAGATGGAGCACGCCGCTCACCTTGCCACGCCGCTCGGCGATCATGGAGTCCGCCTCCTGCGCCACCGCCACCAGCGCATGACAGTGACGGGCATACTCCTGACCCAGCTCGGTCAGGACGAAGCGGCGAGTGGTGCGCTGTACCAGCTGGGCGCCAAGGGTGGTCTCCAGCAGCGCCAGCTGCTTGCTGATATGGGATTTGGAGACCCCGAGACGACGGGCGGCGGCAGAGATCCCCTGCTCGCGCACCAGCGCATCGAAGATCACCATTTGAGGAAGACGTTGCAGCACAGGAGAACCGGATTGAGTGGCGGGAGCCCATTATTCCAGAGCCGCCCGCCAAGGGGTAGAGTCAGAGCCCCAGCGCTCGGGTGATCTGCAGTTTGAGGGGATCGTCAGCCGGATTCTGGTTAGCGCCGTAGCTGGCGATCAGCTTGCCATCGCGCCCCACCAGATACTTGTGGAAGTTCCAGTTCGGCTCATCCCCATCAGCGGCCGCCGCCAGCCCCTTGAACAGTGGCACAGCATCGGAGCCCCGCACCGCTACCCGATTGAACATCGGGAAGGTGACGCCATAGTCGCGGCGACACACCTCGGCAGTCTTGGTCTCGTTGCCCGCCTCCTGCCAGAAATCGTTGGAGGGAAAACCCAGAATAATCAGTCCCTTATCCTTGTAGCTCTGGTAGAGCTTCTCCAGATCGCGGAACTGGCCGCTGTAGCCGCAGTAGGAGGCGGTATTGACCACCAGCACCACCTTGCCCTCGGTCAGCTGACAGAGGTTGTGGCGCTGAGAGTTGTTTAGCTCCCGCATCTCCACATTGAAATAATCGGGGCACGCCGCAGAGGCCGCGCCAGCCCCCAATAACAGCAACAGAGTGAACCATTTCATCGCCAAGACTCCTTTTGTTTTGTCCATCATACGCGGTTACCAGAGCCGCAGTTCACTCTCAATGCAATGGAATGCCGGTCAGCCAGCCGTGGCCCCAGAACACCAGCAGCGCGGTGGCAGCCAGGCCCGCCCCGACGCTGATTCCGGTGCCCGTCCAGTTAGCCGCCGGGCGGGGATATCGCTGCCAGTCCCGCACCGAAATCCAGAACATGCTCACCAGCGCCCACAGCCCGATGCCGCCAAACAACACCAGAGATCGCGCCTCGCTGTTGACCAACAGATGGGCCACCGCCCAGAGCAGGGTTCCGAGCAGTTGGGGATGCACCAGCCAGCGGCGCAGATGGTTGGGCCCCTGGCCGGAGAAGAACAGGATCAGCGCAAAGGGCATCATCACCGTCATAGTCATCGGCCCCCACTCCGGCAGGAAGTAGAGCGGCAGCGAGCTGGCCGACCGCCAACCGGCGATGATGCAGGCGATGGCGACAAACACCAGCAGGGAGAAGAGCCCCTTGTAGCGATTCTCACCCAGCCGCTCGCGCAGTCGCGCCCGATGGGCCACCGCAAAACAGGGGTAGAGATGGATCAGGGTAAACAGCGCAACCCCCAGGGTCAGCAGGAACATGAGTCTCTCCTTGTACTTGGTACGACCACTATGCCGTAAAGGGAGATTTGCGCCTATCAAAACCGCGCTTACCCATGGAGTCAAAAGTGTGGCAAGACAAAGGAGCAGAAAGAAAAGAGCCGATCACGATGGATCGGCAAATAAGTGCCAGGGCAGTCAGACATCTCGCGAGATAGGAGATGCCCCAAACGGGGATATTGAGTGGCCGATGGGGCGCATCGGCCGAACAGGATCAGCCCTTGAGCTGATAGAGCGCCGCTACGTTGCGCGCAGTGAGTTGAATATTGGTGCTGGCGCTCTCCAGCGCCTCCGGCAGAGACATGGCGCGGTTGACCACGGCGAATACCGCGTCCAGCCCGTGATCATGTACCACACCGCAATCGTCGGTCAGGCAACCGGAGATACCGATCACCGGCTTGCCGAACTGCTTGGCGCAACGTGCGACACCGATTGGCGTCTTGCCATGGATGGTCTGGCTGTCGATGCGCCCTTCGCCGGTGATAACCAGATCCGCATCGGCCACTTCCTCGGCCAGTTTCAGCGCTTCGATGACGATCTGGATGCCGGGCTTGAGCTCGGCACCAAGCAGGCCGACCAGCGCGGCACCCATGCCACCGGCAGCCCCCGCCCCCGGAATATCCTTCACCCGGCAGCCAAGGGCCTGCTCGATGCAGTCAGCATAACGGGAAAGGTTGGCATCGAGCTGCGCCACCATCTCGGGGGTCGCTCCCTTCTGCGGGCCAAACACCGCAGAGGCGCCTTTCGGGCCGCAGAGCGGGTTGTTCACATCGCACGCTACCTCGATAACCAGCTCACCCAGACGCGGATCCAGATCGCCAAGATCGATGGTCGCGAGTTCGGCAAGACCGGCGCCACCCAGCTCGATGGCAGAGCCATCCGCTTTGAGCAGCTTGCCGCCGAGCGCCTGGATCATGCCGGCACCGCCGTCATTGGTGGCGCTGCCGCCGATACCGAGAATAAGGTGCTTCACCCCCATCTCCAGCGCGGCCAGGATCAGCTCGCCGGTGCCGAAGCTGGAGGTGAGCAGCGGATTGCGCTGCTCGGGCGCCACCAGATGGATGCCGGAGGCGGCAGCCATCTCGATGACGGCGCGCTCGCCATCTCCCAGCAGGCCGACGAAGCCCTGCACCTTGTTGCCAAGGGGCGCGGTCACTTCGACCGGCAGGATCCGGCCACCGGTGGCATCGACCAGCGATTGCACCGTGCCCTCGCCGCCATCGGCCATCGGCAATTTGACGTAGGTGGCGTTCGGCAGCACCTGCTTGAAACCGGCCTCGATGGCATCAGCCACCGCCATGGCGCTCAGACTCTCCTTGAATGAATCGGGGGCAATAACAATTTTCATATCAATTCCTTAGGCGAGACCAAACACGCCAAACATCAGGGTGGAGACAGTGGCAATGGTCAGACCGACTGCAGTTTCGTAGGGGATAAGCTTGAGTCGCTCGCCCACGCCCATGTGGACGCTGCCACCGGTGGCATGGAAGAAGGAGCCGTGGGGCATGTGGTCAAACACGGTGGCACCAGCATGGATCATCGCCGCCCCGGCCAGACTGCTGATCCCCAGTTCAATCAGGGTGGAGCTGAAGACGTTGGAGGCCACCACGGTACCTGCGGTAGTCGAGGCAGTCGCCAGCGACATCAGGGCACCGGAGATAGGCGCCAGCAGGTAAGAAGGCAGACCGGAGGCGGTCAGGCCGCTGATCAGCACATCTTTCAGGCCGGAGTTGGCGATAATGCCCGCCAGGGTTCCGGTGCCCAGCAGCATGATGGCGACCGGCGCCATGCGGGCGAGGCCGGAGACCGCAAACTGGTTCACCTTGCGGAATTTACCCATCATCAGGGCGCCGACCAGACCACCGAGGGGCAGTGCAATCAGCGGATCCACCACGATACCGGCAACCGGGCGCAGAGCCAGCAGCAGGATGGCGACCAGCGGTGCACTAATGGCGGCGGCAAAGCCCGGCAACTTGGCACCGGCAAAGCTCACCACCTCATCAGCGGCAACCTTGCTGCCCTTGTTGTTCAGCCGCTTGGCCAACCAGTAGGCCATCACCAGACCGAACAGACCCGGGATGATACCCGCCGCCATCACAGAGGTGAGGGGAAGATGGAAGGCATCAGCCGCGGCAATGGCGTTGGGGTTGGGGGACATGACGTTGCCCGCCTTGCCGCCGCCGATCATCGCCAGCAGGATGGCCGCCTTGGAGAGATCGGCACGGCGGGCGATAGCCAGCGCGATGGGGGCAACCGTGATAACGGCCACATCCACGAATACGCCGACCGCAGTCAGGATCAAGGTTGCCAACGCCAGTGCCAGCAGGGCGCGGGTTTCACCCAGCTTCTTGACGATAGTCTCGGCGATAGTGGTGGCCGCACCCGATTCGATCAACACGCCGGCCAGTACACCGGCCGCCAGGATCCGCATCACCGCAGTGGTGATCCCCTGGGCACCGCCGATCATCAGGGCGACGGTCTGGGTCAGATCGGCACCGCCAATCAGACCACCGGCCAGGGCACCCACGATCATGCCGTAAGCGGGCGGCACCTTCTTCAAAATGAGGATGATGGCGATGGAGAGCGCCGCGATGGCGCCAAGGGCAGTAACCGGGATCATGACGGACACCTTCAATGGGAGTGAATGGCCGCCATTATGGAGATCTGCAATCAGAATGCTTTGGCTGAATAGCCAAAAAATGTGTCATGTAAAAGTAGTTTTTTGTCTAATTTTACAATCACAAGTCGAGATTAAGGCCGAGATAGAGCAAAAATTTGTCGTCTAACTTGTTGAAATTCAACCCGGTTATCTGCTCTATCCTCCCCAGCCGATAGCGCAGGGTATTGGGGTGAATGAACAGGGCTTCGGCACAGCGATGCAGATCACAATCCTGCAAGAAATAGTGGCGCAGGGTCTTCTGCAGCGCCCCTTTACCATCTTCCCGGGCCAGTTTCTGCAGCGGTGTGCGCAGCTGATCCGCTTGCCAGGAGTCCGCCAGACTCCCCAGCAGCACCGGCAAACGGTAGTCCTCAAAGAAGTAGACCTGTTTGCGCGGCGCCTGCCGCATGCCACGGCGCAGGGTATCCCGCGCCGTCTGGTAAGAGCGCGCCAGCCCGTCGATCCCGGCGAAGTAATCGCCCACCGCGATATGCACCTTGAAGTGGGGAATGCGGGCCAGCAACTGCTTGATCCGGCTGCGCTCCTGCGCCGATTGCCAGACGCCCTCACTCAACTGCGCCGGTTTGAGCACCACTATCTCGTCGAGCCCGTTGATGGCGACCAGATTGTCCCGCTCCGGATTTTCCAGCTGATGGACCAGCTCTCGCAGACGAGCCGGATCCGCCTCCTCCAGCGCCAGCACGGCCACCACCCGAGGCTGGGCCAACTCCAGTCCGAGAAAACGGGCCGCCTGCTGCAATTGATCGACTCGCCCCTCACCACGAATGAGCTGCAACACCAGCTCCTCCTTGTGGCGCTTGTCCCACTGCAGCTGCTCGGTGAGCGCCGCCTGCTCCAGGATCAGCTCGGCGGTCATTCGCACCAGCTCAGCGTAAGCACGCACTTCCTCCGGATCGCCGGAGATGCCGATCACCCCGATCAGCTCCCCCTGATAGGAGATGGGCAAATTGATGCCTGGTCGCACCCCTTTGAGCTGCAAGGCTGTCGCTTCGCTGATCTCCACCACCCGGTTTTCTGTCAATGCCAGCACGGCCCCTTCGTGACGCTGATGGATCCGCTCCGGATTGCCGGACGCAATGATGAGACCGTGTTCGTCCATCACGTTGACCGAAAAGGAGAGAATCTTCATCGCCCGCGCGACGATCTGGCGGGCAAGGTTATCGTTTAGCTGCATAACATCTCCGGACAAGGGGCTGATCTGGCTACGTCACCACGAGGCGATTCAGGGCACATGGGCGCAAAGATGCCACATCATCAAGACAAGCGAGAGGGGGATCGCTAGAATAGGCCACTTTACCCGATGTGTGCCCCGCCATGGAGCAGGAATTGCGTGCTTGCACCCGCCTGCCCGTGCTGGCCCATCCCTCCGATCTGGACTGTGCTATGGATTATGAATTTCGCCGCGACCCGTTTGGTGGCTATCGCGCCCGGTTCTCCATGGGCCATGAAGCCATCGGTCAGTGGCTGATCGACGAGGTTGGCAAGGATGAGGAGAAGCTCGACGAGCTCTTCTCCATCATTGATCAGCTCTCCAACCGCACCCGAGTCGAATACCGGCTCAACGGCGGTGACTACTCCCTGCTGCTGACCCATGAAGAGGCGGAGGTGAAAGCCAACGCCCTCAATATCGAGCTGGGTGAGGATCTTGACGATCTCGCCTACTACGATGATGAACAGCTGGCCATGTGCGGGCTGGAAGATTTTGCCCAGGTGCTCGGCTCCTGGCGCGCCTTTATCCGTAACGAGGATATGGGCTGATTGACCCAATGTCGGATTACTATGTCGGGCAAACGTGCCCTTTTGCCTAACTCAACAGGATTGACTATGTCTATTTACGATTTTGATGACGAACTGCCGGAAGACGAAGAACAGGAATCCACCAAGAAAGCGGCTGCACCTGCCAAGAAGAAAGGCAAGCAGGTGATGAACACTCAGGTCAACCTGAGCCCGCGCGATGCCAGCCGTCTGAACGGCATGCACGTTGAAGCGATCGCCACGCTGGACGACGTCAGCCTGCCGAAGAACGTCATCTTCAAGGCTGGCCTGATCGCCCTGGGCGAACTGGAAGCCGGCAAGCGCGCCGATATCATCGCACGCGTGATCGCAGAATCAGGCCGCTAATCGCCCCTGAAGGCATAAAGAAAGCCGGAGCCACTGCTCCGGCTTTTTAATTGGTGCCAATCTGCTCTGACTCAGGGTTGCTCACAGCGCAGCAGACGTGGCTGTCCCCAGGGAACCAGTTGGTCGTAATGGCCACTGGCACGTGCCGCAGCCAAGGCTTCGTTGAAGCGTTCTATCAGTTCGCGTCCATTTTGCATCTTGCGCGACACCAGCAAATAGAAGGTATCCCGCTGGCGAAAATAGGGGAGCGGTTGCAGATAGTTCGGGTCGCCGAACACCTGCATGCTGGCGTCCGCCGTCACCGCATCATTCATCGGCATCAGATCAACCCGTTTCCGCTCAAGCAGTTGCAGACATTGCACCAAACTCTTGGGGCGAGTGAGCCGCAATGAAAAACGGGCAATCACCTCATCTGCGTGACTGGTGCTCCAGCTGGCGGGAATACAGACTCTCAACCCCTGCCACTTGCCATCGAGTACCGCATCACTGCCACGATAGGTGAACCAGGAGAGGTGATCGATATGAATGGGGGCGCTGTAATAGAACAGCTTGGCTCGCTCACGCGTCCAGGCATAAGGGAAGGTGGCGGATGCCAGGCCGTTGCGAACCAGCTCGTAGCCCCGGTTCCATGGCAGGTAATCCACCTTCAGCTCGTCATAGCCAGCCTCGCGCAGCAGGGTCGTCACCAGCCGGGTGCTCTGCCCACCATCAGGCAGCCCGGCCCCGGAATAGGGCGAAAAATCTCCGGTTACCAGCGACAGGGGGGCGCATGACAACCATCCACACCAACAACAGAACAACCAGCCATAGTGCTTCATCGCCATCCCTCTCTTTACTCTCCAGTTCAGTATAGGAGGCTGACCCAAATAACCCGGTCTGGTTGCCTTTGCGCCAACGCCCCTGCTAAGGTGCAGCGCTTTTATTACAGAGGAGTTCCGATGTTACCCCTACCTGACATACTGATCTGGGCAGCACTGGCACTGGCCACCCTGCTCTGTATGGCACGCCAACGCCTGCCAGGTTTCCTGCTGCTTGCTGTGGCTCTGCTGCTGGCGCTCTGGCTGGATCGCATCACCACGACCGCACTGCTGGTGACGCTGGCAGCCCTGCTGCTGGCCTGGCGTCTGCCCACCTTCTCCGGCCATAGCCGCCCCCTCGCATGGTCAGCCCTGCTGGCATGGGCGGTGGCACTGACCCTGCACCTGATCCCCGGTTTCAGCAATCTCAAGGTGCTGGATCAGGTACTGGCAGGCCCCGCCAGTGTGCCATTCAACATGTATCTGAACCTCGACAAGCCACTGCTCTTCTTTGGGCTGCTGCTGGCCTGTCCGACGCTGCTTGGTAAGGGAGGCGCTATCCGCTGGCGTCCGCTGGCTCTGTTACTGCTGCCGCTGGGTGCCCTGCTGGTCATCGCCTGGCAGTTGGGGGCACTGAAACCGGAAGTGGGTCTGCCCCACTGGTGGTGGCTGTTTGCACTCAACAACCTGCTGTTCACCTGCGTGGCGGAAGAGGCGCTGTTTCGAGGCGCTATTCAGCAGGGGCTGACCGAGCGTTACCGCCCCTGGATTGGCATCATCGTGGCCGCGCTACTGTTCGGAGCCATCCACCTGCCCGGTGGCCCACTGCTGGCGCTGTTTGCGACCCTGGCAGGCTGCTGCTACGGCTTGGTATTCCAGCTCAGCGGGCGACTCTCCGTGGCCATCCTGATCCACTTCGCCTTCAACTTCGCCCATCTGGTGCTCTTCACCTACCCGCTGGCCAGAGCCTGACGGTCAACTGCGCGGCGTCTTGCCCTTGAACTGCTTGACGCTGCGTTTGGCCTGAGTACGGCGATTGGCCTGCTTGTCACGAGGGGGGCGTTTGCCCTCCCCGCTGGCAGGCTGGTCGGTGACCGGGAATCCCGCCAGATCTCCCAGCGGCAGCTCGCGGCCGGTCAGGGTGCGGATGGCTTGCAGCATGTCACTCTCGCCATGACAAACCAGCGAGATGGCCAACCCCTCGCGGCCAGCCCTGGCGGTACGCCCGATGCGGTGAACGTAGACAGGGGCACTGGCGGGCAAGTCCAGATTGATCACCAGCGGCAGCGCCTCCACATGGATGCCGCGCGCCATCAGGTCGGTGGCCACCAGCACCCGCACCCGACCCTCCTTGAAATCATTGAGCGCCTGCTCGCGCACCGCCTGCTCCTTCTCGCCATGGAGAGCAGCCACCGCAATGCCCGCCTTGGCCAGCTTTCTGGCGACCCCGTCGGCATCATCCCGCGCACTGATAAAGACCAGCACCTGCGGCCACGCCTGCTCCTTGAGCAGGCTGATGAGCGCCGGCACCTTGCTGCTCTTGTTGACCAGATAGAGTCGCTCTTCGATCTCGTTCACCACGCTGTTGAGGGGTGTGGCCTCGATACGGGTTGGCTCACGCAGCAGGCCGTTGGCCAGCGCCTCCAGCTCGGCAGGCAAGGTGGCGGAGAAGAACAGGGTCTGGCGATCCGCCGGAATAAAGCCGAGCAGCGCCTTGATGTCGGGAGCAAAGCCCATCTCCAGCAGGCGATCCGCCTCATCCAGCACCAGCAGCTGCAGACCATCCAGCCCCAGCAACTGTTGGGTCAGCAGATCCCGCAACCGCCCGGGTGTAGCCACCAGCAGCTGTGGCCCCTGCGCCAGTTCGGCCTGTTGCCGCTCCTGCGCAACGCCCCCACACAACGTCACGATGCACAATCCCAGCGCCTCGGCCCCCTCTTTAAGCGCGGCAGATACCTGAATCGCCAGCTCGCGGGTTGGCACCAGCACCAGACCCTGCACCTGGCTGGAGGCAGGATCCAGCCGTTGCAGCAGCGGCAAACCAAACGCCAGCGTCTTGCCGCTGCCGGTCTGGGCCAGTGCCAGCAGATCCTGCCCCGCCAACGCCGCCGGAATCGCCAGCTGCTGGATGCGGGTCGGCGTCTGCAAGGTGGCGGGCAAAGAGGCCAGCAGAGCGGGATGGAGGGCAAGTTCGCGAAAGGTCATGGCGCTACGTTAACAAAGAGAAGTGGGAGGCGAAGTCTAGTGAGCGGGGGCCGAGAAGTAAAACCCTATCAATGATGGCCAGGCCAAGGGGGGGATTGCAACGGGCTGACTACACTTGAGCTGACCCATCACAGAGAAAACTGTCATGACCAGACACATCCCCATCCTGCTGCTGACCAGTGCGCTGCTTGGCAGCATCTCGCTCGGCCTGTCCGGCAGCACGGCGAGCGACAGTGCGGCCGAACAGGCCAAACCGGTGCGTACTCTTAACGCGCATCTCGGTGAGCTGCCGGGACTGATCAATGCCGACAAGACAGGACCTTTCGTTGATTTAGTGCGCGCCATCGACGATCTTCATCCCGATGTGACCATCAGGATCACCATCTATCCCATCGCCCGGGCCATGGCCGGAGTGATCGCTGGCAAGGCAGATCTCGGTCTGCCCGCCATCCGCAATCTCAGGGAGGTCGATATGCTCCCCTACCGTTTCAGTACCCGCAGCTTTGGCAAGGTGGCCCATGTGATTTACAGCAATACTGCCCATCCGGTCACCACAGATATGGCCTATGGCATAGTGCCCACCAAACGGGATCTGCTGATTGAAGCCGTTCCCGACTATATGCCCTTCTCGGTACAGCGCTCGATGAGTATCGAGCAGTCACTGCGCAAACTGTCTCGGGGTCGCATAGACGCCTTTGTCTGGGCACAAGAAGAGGCGGACCTGATGCTGAAAAATCTGAAGCTGACCAATATTCGCCGTGAATTCTTTGGTGATTTCGAGGATGTCTTCATCATCCAGAAAGGGGGGAGCGGGGATGAAATAGACGAATTTTTAAGTCGTTCCATTGAGCAACTCGCCGCCACCGGCAAACTGGCCGAGATCTACGAGAAGATCCACCGCCCCTATGTGGAGTGGCAACCCTCCCCACCCGCCAAGGCTGAACCGGCGACCACCCCGCCCGCAACACCCTGAACAGACAATTCCCGCATAAAAAATCCCGCCGAAGCGGGATTTTTTATGGCTTGCAGCCTTACAGCACGGCCAGCGCAGCGGCGTAGTTCGGCTCGTCGGCCACTTCTGCGACCAGCTCACTGTGCAGCACCTTGTTGTCACCATCCAGTACCACGATGGCGCGAGCGGTCAGACCTACCAGCGGGCCGGAAGAGAAGGCAACGCCGTAATCTTCCATAAAGGCCGCACCGCGCAGGGTGGAGAGGGTCACTACCTTGTCCAGACCTTCGGCGCCGCAGAAGCGGGACTGGGCGAACGGCAGATCGGCGGAGATGCACAGCACGACAGTGTTATCCAGCGCGCTGGCCTGCTCGTTGAACTTGCGCACAGAGGTCGCGCAGGTGGGAGTATCGACGCTCGGGAAAATATTCAGGATTTTGCGCTGACCGGCAAAGCTTGCCAGGGTCACGTCGGAAAGATCCTTGGCCACCAGGGAGAAGGGCTTGGCTTGCTCACCGGCGACCGGGAAGTGACCAGCGACGGAAACCGGGTTGCCTTGTAGAGTGACTGAGTTGCTCATGTGTTATGTCCTTTATTGGTGTAGTAAAAATCCGAGTGATCAGTATAGGGGCGGCGGGACCAGACAAACACCCGCGAAGACAAGGGATATAAAGGGGTTGACCTTGGACTTAACACCAAGGTTTAGACTCCTCCTCGGTAATCAGGGATCTCGCAGGGGCGGGATCCATCAAGAGGGACTCATCATGAGCAAATCCTGCTGCAATCATCAGCACGCCGCCCCCATCAAAGCCGTCAGCAAGGCGGCCCCCGGCCAGAGTGAGCATCACCACGATAGCAACTGCTGCGACAACACCACGCCCGTCAGTTGCTGTTCAACCCCGAAGCCTCATGAGCACGCATCCCGTGACGGCAATGAATCACCCGGGGATGAAGAGCCTCCCCGAGGAAGTTGCCACGATAAAGCGTGCTGCAGTGCACCCTTATCGCCGGCTCACGATCATGAACATGATCACGAGCACGATATGCCACCTGCCGACCCGCTGATTGCGCCTGTGCAAGGCAACAGTCGCCACAGCTGGCAGGTGTTGGGGATGGATTGCCCCAGCTGCGCCCGCAAGATCGAGACCGCCGTCAGCCGGGTGAGCGGCGTGCAGCAGGCACGCGTGTTGTTTGCCACCGAGAAGCTGGTGGTGGATCTGGCCCCAGGCCTCTCCCCCGATCCCGTCACCGCCGCTGTGCTGGCCGCCGGTTTCCAGCTCAAGGGGGAAAGTGCTGACAAGCAGGCAGCTGGCCGTAAGCAAGCTTCACAACAGCCCCTGCAAGGCAATCTATTCGGTAACTTTTTGGGCAAATATTGGCAGCCCCTGTCACTGGCCAGTCTGATGCTGGTCGCCGCCCTGCTGCCGAAAGAGTTCGGTCAGCCGCTCTTTACCCTGGCGACCCTCTGGGGGCTGTGGCCCATCTCCCGCAAGGCGTGGGCGCTGACCAAAAGCGGCTCCCCCTTCGCCATCGAGACCCTGATGACGGTCGCCGCCCTGGGCGCCCTGTTTCTCGGCGAAACCGCCGAAGCGGCCATGGTGCTGCTGCTGTTCATGTTGGGCGAGCATCTGGAGGCCTACGCCGCCGGACGCGCCCGGGCCGGAGTGACCGCCCTGATGGCGCTGGTGCCCGACAAGGCGCTGCGCATCCGTACCACTGCCGAGGGCGAGGTGCGGGAAGAGGTCGCCGCCGATGAGCTGCGTCCCGGCGATATCATCGAAATCGCCCCGGGTGCCCGTCTACCTGCCGACGCCCGCCTGCTCGATGAACTCGGTGCGTTTGACGAGAGCGCCCTGACCGGTGAGTCTATTCCGGTGGAACGCCGTCAGGGTGACAAGGTGCCGGCCGGCAGTCTGGCGGCCGATCGGGTACTGCGCCTTGAAGTCGTCTCCGAGCCCGGCAACAACGCCATCGACCGCATTCTGCACCTCATCGAGGAGGCCGAAAGCCAGCGCGCGCCCATCGAGCGCTTTATCGACCGCTTCAGCCGCTGGTACACCCCGGCCATGATGCTGGTCGCCCTGCTGGTGGTGCTGATGCCGCCCCTTGCCTTCGGCCAGAGCTGGGACGAGTGGATCTATCGCGGGCTGGCGCTGCTGCTCATTGGCTGCCCCTGCGCGCTGGTCATCTCCACCCCGGCAGCGGTCACCTCGGCGCTGGCCGCCGCAACCCGTCAGGGGGCGCTGATCAAGGGGGGGGCCGCACTGGAGCGACTGGCCCATATCGACACCGTCGCCTTTGACAAGACTGGCACCCTGACCCTGGGCAAGCCGCAACTGACCGAGCTGGTGAGCCTCAATGGCCAACCGGAGACCGAGTTGCTGGCACTGGCGGCTGCCATCGAGCAGGGCTCCCACCACCCGCTGGCCCGCGCAGTGGTCGCCAACGCGACCGAACAGGGGCTGACGCTGGCGGAGGCTCGCGACCTGCGCGCACTGCCGGGCATGGGGGTTGAGGGACGCATCAACGGTCAACTGTGGCAACTGCTGGCACCGAGCCGAGTGGCGACCCTGAATGTGGAACAGCAAACCCGGATTGCTTCGCTGGAGCGGCAGGGCAAGACCGTCGTGGTGCTCTGCCAGAGCAGCGGCGACCAAGCGCTGCCGGTCGCCCTGCTGGCGCTGCGGGATCAGATCCGGCCGGAGGCGGCAGCCGCGCTGCAAGAGCTCAACCGACTCGGGCTCAACAGCATCATGTTAACCGGGGATAACCCCCGTGCCGCCGAGGCGATCGCCACCGAGCTGGGCATGGGCTGGCGCGCCGGTCTGCTGCCGGAGGGCAAGGTCAATGAAATTGCCAAGCTCGCCAGCTCGCAGAAAGTCGCGATGATCGGCGATGGCATCAACGATGCCCCCGCCATGAAGCGGGCCAGTATCGGCATAGCCATGGGGGGCGGCACCGATGTGGCGCTGGAGACGGCAGATGCGGCGCTGACCCACAACCAGCTCGGCGGTATTGCCGCGATGATCCGGCTGTCGCGGGCGGCACTGGCCAATATTCACCAGAATATCGCGCTGGCGCTGGGGCTGAAGGCCATCTTCCTGGTCACCAGCCTGCTCGGCATCACCGGTCTGTGGATTGCGGTGCTGGCCGATACCGGCGCCACAGCGCTGGTGACCGCCAACGCCTTGCGGCTGCTGCGCAAGCGTTAAGCCAGCCGATAGCATCCCAGCCAAAAGCCGTCCCCCAACCGGGACGGCTTTTCTTTTTCCTCTCATTTCTCTCACGGCACCCCGTAAAAGAAAAAGCGCGCCTGCCGGTCGGCAGTCGCGCTTTGCTTACTCTCTCGGAGTTATCCCACCCTTGGCAAGGTGGAATTCAACCCGGGGGCGCCGAGCCATCCCCCGGACTCAATGGCTTGCTTACTTGACGCTGCACTCCTGAATGACGGCTGTGCCCGCCTTGACGCCAGCCGGGTCAACCTTCACCAGCACACTCCACAGCCCCTGCGGCAGGGTGATGCTGTTATTGGCACTGCCCCCCTTGGAGAAGGCGAACGAATAGCCGGTTTCAGCGTTCACCGCGCCGCCACCGTTGAGCAGGTACTCCTTGCTCCAGTCCTCGTTGGCGACCTTGAACTCGGTGCTGCCAGCGTAGTTGAACGCCGCCTGATAGATGGCGAGATCGCCGTCCATCCCCTTGTAGCTCAGCTGGTACTGAGGTTGGGCTCCCCAGCCGGAGAGCTCACCCTTGACGAAGAGGTTGTAGCCAAGCGGATTGCCCGCCACCGTATCCAGCACCTTGCAGCTCTGCACAGGCTCGGTGAAGCTGACGCTCAGGGTCGGTTTGTCCTTGTTCATGGCGGTAAAGACAAACTTGTAGCTGCCTGCCTTGGCCAGATCGACACCGATATTGCCGGTTTCTCCCCCCTTGCAAAGGGTCAGCGGAGTGCCAACCACCAGCTTGTCACCGGCGTTACAGCTGCCGTAGTTGACCGGCCCCCAGCTGGCGTCAGCGATCTTGACGTTGGTGGTACCCAGCTTGTCGGTGCTCACCTCGGTAGTGAACTCGTACATAAAGTTGCCGCTGAAGGTCATCTGGTTGGTGTTGCCCCACTCATCGAGGAACCCCTTCAGATAAACATCGGTGTTGCCAAACGGTGGCAGGGTGCTCAGGTCGGTCTTCTTGCTGACCGGCAGGCCCGCACCCTGTGCACCAGACTGCGGCTTGACGAACACAGCGGCAGACCAGGCCCCCAGCGTCAGCTGGCCGTTATCATAGGCGGCGCCGCTGGCGATGCTGTCGACTGCGCGATGCTTGCTGCTTAGCACCATACCGCTCAGATCGATCGGCTGATCGTTACCGTCACGGAAGTCGCCGATGCTCTGGCTCTGGTTGCTGGCGTTGATCATCACCACCAGACCGTCGATGGCCGGATCCAGATCCGCTCCGGCACTGACGCCATCATCCACAGTCATGACGATAAGGCCCGGCACCTGATCCGGGCCGGTATTGCGGAAGTCGACCCGCTTGATCACCTCGGCGCCACTGCCCAGACGCAGCAGGCGGGATGAGTTGCGCAGCTCCGCCAGCTCCTGATAGAAGCTCACCATCTGCGCCATCTCGGCCGAGCCCGGCTTGGCATGCTTGCCGAGCACCTGCTCGATCAGTGGATAGTTGTCGCCATCCTTGTCCTTGCGCGGCAATCCCTTGTCGAAGTTGTTGTCGCCCAGGGTGTAGTCGACCTTGTTGTACCAGTCGCCCGAGTCATAGCTGTCCCGCTCCATGGATTTGGAACGCAGCAGCTCGACACCGGCGTGGGTGAAGGGAATGCCCTGACCCAGCATGGCAGTCGCCAGCGAGACCCCCTGCATCCGCACCAGATCGGCTCCGGCAGGCGCCTTGTAGATCAGGTTGTCGAACAGGGTCTGGTTGTCGTGCTTGTCGACATAGTTCTGCACTTCCACCGGATCCTGGGCATAACCGGCAGGCTGACCGTTGTAGTCGATCTCGGCGCCTTTCTTCGGCATGCCATCCTTGTCGGTCAGCACGAACTCCTTGAGGTTGCCCGCCATGCCGAGCCGCACCAGATCGGACTGGTGCAAGGCCGTCGCCAGATCCACCTTGCTCATTTCGTTAGGATCGACGAAGGCACCGTTGCCAAAGCCCTGGGTCTTGCGAATGGTATCGCCACCGTCGAACGGACTGCCGCCGCGCACCGCATCGCGCAAGCGATCGGAGAAGGAGCCGATACCGGTACCGCCCAGATGCTTCTGGGTAGCCTGCACGAAGCGCTTGTCATCCTGCACTTCGCCGAAGTTCCACCCCTCGCCGTAGAAGTACATCTCGGGATTGACCTTCTTCACCGCGGCCAGCGCCTGCACCATCTGATCTTTCGGATGGTGGCCCATCAGGTCGAAGCGGAAGGCGTCGATCTTGTAGTCGCGCGCCCAGGTGACCAGGGAGTCATCCATCAGCTTGGCAAACATGGCGTGTTCCGGCGCCGTGTTGGAGCAGCAAGTGGAGTTCTCCACCGAGCCGGTCTCCGGATTGAGGCGCTGATAGTACCAAGGCACTATCTTGTCGAGCACCGACTTGGGGCCGAGCCCGGATTCGTTGGTATGGTTGTAGACCACATCCATCACCACGTTCATGCCGATGTTCTGCTTGATGGCCTTGACCATCTCGCGGAACTCCAGAATACGTTTGGTGCCCTCGGCGTTGGTGGCGTAGGAGCCTTCCGGCGTGGTGTAGTGGTAGGGATCATAACCCCAGTTGAAGGAGTCGACGCCGCGCAGGTAACCGGATAGCTCCTGCACCTGCGGATTATCCTTGCTGTCGCCCCCTTGCAGGTCGGCCAGCACATCTCCCACGGTCTGGCCGCCACCGCAATAGCCACCAAATTTGGATGTTTTCACATCCGGATTGACCTGACAGAGCTTGCTGAAGTCATCGCCGAGATTGGCCACCTTGGCCGGATCCTCGTTGACGGTGGCGATATCGAACACCGGCAGCAGGTGCAAGTGGCTGACGCCGCTCTTTGCCAGCGCTTTCAGATGGTTGACCGGTACAGAGTCGGGCTGGGTCAGGCCGACAAACTTGCCGCGCTTCTCTTCATCGGTGGAGGCATCGTTACCGGTCAGGTCACGAACATGGGCCTCATAGATGGTGATATCGGCGGGGTTCTGCTGGCTGTGGGGCGCCTTGAGGCTGTCCCACCCTTCCGGTTTCAGGGCCGGATCGTCGAGATCCACTACCTGACTGAACTCGGAGTTCATCGCCAGACTCAGGGAGTAGGGATCGGTCACCTCGTAGTGCTCAACCTTGCGGCTCAGCGGATGGTAGACCTCCATATCGTAGCGATAGAACTGGCCGATCAGCTCACTGCCCCCTTCGTAACTCCAGCTGCCGCTGGCGCTGTCGAAAGTCATGGCCACCTCACCACTCTTCTGGTGGCTGGCGTTGTAGAGGGCCAACTTGACCGACTTGGCGGTCGGCGCCCAGAGGCGGAAGGTCACCCGGTTACCCTCTACCACTGCGCCATAGCTCAGCTTGGTCGCCTCTGGGGCATAGAGCGCATCGAGAGCGCCGGCGCTCTGCACCAGGGTCGCCCCCTGCAGGATACCGTCGGCATCAGTGCCGATAGCCACCAGTTCCCCCTTGAGCAGGGGCTTGAGATCTTTACCGGCAGGCAGGGCGAAGGCGGCCGCATCCTTGAGGTGCGGATATTTGGCCTGCTGCTCGGCAGTCAGGCTGGTCGCGGTCAGGCTGATATAGGGGAAATCGAACACCCCATCGGCATTGGCCTTGATGGTGCCCGAGTCGGTGTAATAGAGGCGAACGTGGGGCTTGTCTTTGCCCCCTTGCCAAATCAGGGTATTGCCATCGATCAGATGAGCGCTGGCCCCCGCCACGCCAAAGGCGGCGGTAAAGGCTTCGGCACGGCTGCCAAACAGATCTTTCTTGCCTGCAACGATGGCCACGGTGCGATCCGGGTGCTCACTGAAGATCACCTTCATATCGCTGCCGGTCAGGTTGGCCAGATCGCCGTTGCGGGCGATAAAGTTGATGCACCCTTCCACCTTATTGAGCGGTACGAGCCAGGCCGGACCAAAGCTGTCGGCGGTGGCCGGTGTCTTGCTCTTGTCATCCCACCCGGTATTCAGACCGCTATCTGCCGTTGCCTTGCAGGCGTCGTTGTTCCAAAGGTGCAGGCTGTAGCTGTCAAACGGTGCCTTGGCCCCTTTGGCTGCCGACTGGGTATCCACCAGTGCAATGACCACCTGATTATCGCCGGCGACCAGCAACTCTTTCGGGGGATCCATCTTGGGCAGACGAGCGACAGGCCCATCGGTGACTTCAGGTGTAGGCGGTGTAGGGGGGACGGGGTTCACACCGGAGGCATCAGAGCTGTTGTCATTACAGCCAGACAAAAGCGCGAGCAGTGAGGCTGTTACCAGCGCCACTTTGGTCTTTTTCATATCCATATTTTTATAATTCCCGCTGTAGTTAGTCTCGATAGTCGAGCACCCGGTCATTGCCAGGCGGTGCCATATTAATCAGCGGCAATCGATTCAAATGTGAGCGAGAGGGCAAAAAAACCATCCAGTTTCAACAAGATAACGTTTTCAGACTGAAACTTCGATCCGGCTCACAGACCTCGCGGCCATTTGGCCTCATATCTGGAAAACGGCAGTCACGGGGTCAGAAAAGCAATGTCTGATCAAGTGGATAGACAAGGAGTAAGCAATGAAACGGATTGAAGAGCAGGCAAGACGACTCGATCAGGAGTATCAGGCGATCGGGCAGCTGTTCGACCAGTTCTGCCAGCAGGCTGGCGCCCTGGCCGAACAGTATCACTTCTTCAACTGGCCCGATTATGAAGACTCACCCCCGCTGAGCCGCGCCTTCACTCTGCTGGGGGAACCCCGCGAACTGCGGCTGCGCTGTCAGCCCGGTGAACGCTCAGCCCTCAATGGCCTGATCCAGGTGGTCTCGGAGGATGGCACCATAGATGCCAGCCTCGGATTTCGCGCCGATGGCCAGTTGCTGCTGGAGTCCGGCAAACTGCTGGACAACCCGCCCGGACTGCTGCTCAAGTTGCTGCTCGGCGCAATCTGGCAACACAAGCCGCAGGCCGATCTCTCACAACAGGAGATCTAGCTGCGGAGCCAACTGTTGAGTCGTTCTGGCTATTGTGGCCGCAGCACGCATCCACAATAGCCTGTGTCGAATGAAGGCGTGGTGGATTTACACCAGAGCATCACTCCTCGCTACGCCCAGCCCCCCGGCAGCAAATGTCCTGCTACTCCGGTTGCAGCGGTTCCGCCACCTTGCCCTCCAGCTTTCTGACCGGCTTTTGCAGGATCAGGTTGGCCGGATAGGTGACCAGATCGCCGTTGTCATCACGCACCCGCACGTAGAAGAGGCCAATCTCGGTGATGACGCCGGTGACCGAATCATCCTTGTCGAGGATGCGGATCCGGTCGCCAATCTTGTAGGGGAAGGCAAAGAAGATGGTGATGCTGGCGGTGATGTTGGAGAGGATCGACCACTGGGCGACCATGGCGACCCCCAATACCGCAAAGAAGGAGGACGCGAGCACCACCAGTCGGGAGAAGTCGAGCCCCCACACCCCGGCCAGCACCAGCAAGGTGGCGCAGCCGAGCAGGAAGTGGAACACATGGGCCACGTAGAGCACCCGGTTCTCGCTCACCTGCCTGCTCTGACCGAGCGCCAGCAGGCTCTTGTGAATCAGCCGCCGGATCAGGGTATGCCCCAGCAACAGCAGTAGGGTCAGGCCAATTGATTGCCACATGGGTTATGCCTCCTTACCACCAGCGCCGATGTTTGAGCCAGATAGCCAGCCCGCTTGCCAGCGCCACCAAGGATCCGCAGAAGACCCAGAAGGCGGTCGGATTCTCGGCCCCGGGAATGCCCCCCAGGTTGATGCCAAACAGACCGGTCAGGAAACTGGCCGGCAAAAAGAGCAGTGCCATCACCGACATCTGGTAGGCGCGGCGGTTGGTCGCCTCTGCCATCAGATTGTTGATCTCGTCTGCCAGCACGGCGGTGCGCGCCACTCCGGCATCGAGGTCATCGAGCCAGCGCCGCAGCCGGTCGGCGATATCGAGCAGACGGCGGCGATCATCCTCATCCAGCCAGCTGATCTTCTCGTTGGCCAGCCGCGCCACCAGATCCCGCTGCGGCGAGAGGTAGCGGCGGATCATGATGAGCTGCTTGCGGATCAGCGCCAAGCGGCCATTGGCGGGCATGTCGCGCATCAGCACCATCTCCTCCAGATCGAGGATCTTGTCGTGCAGCTCCTCGACAAACTCCCCCGCCCGATCGGTCAGGGCATCGCAGATCTCCACCAGCCAGTCGGCCGGGGTATCGGCGCCGCCCCCCAGCTTGAGCTGGTTGAAGACATCCTGTTCGGAGAGCAGCGGACGACGACGGCTGCTGATGATGAGATCCGGGGTGATGAAGATGCGCAGCGCCACCATCTCTTCGGGCCTGTGATCCTTGTTATGGTTGATGCCGCGCAGGATCAGCAGCACCGTCTCCCCCATCCGCACCAGCTTGGGACGATTGCTCTGGCCGAGCAGCGACTCCCTAGCCGCCTCGCTGAGCAAGGGGGTCTGCAACAGCCAGCGCGCCGAATCGGGATTGCCGTAATCCAGATGCAGCCAGCCGGGATGTCCCGCCGGGACTTCGCTTCCCGCCGTCAGCGGCGCCATGCCCCCCTTGCCATCCAGGGTCAGGGCATAAATCACTTCACCGGGCACCCGATCCATCTCGTCTCCTTCTCGTTTCATGTGCTGGCCCCAGCTTACACCAAAGGCGGGGCCGACTCAGCCCCGCGCCTGGAAGGGGAGGCCTGTGTTAACATGGCCGCTCTCGTTTTCCATCCGCTTTCACTACAGGAAACCATGCCATGCCCATCTGGGTTGATGCCGATGCCTGCCCCATTCCGGTCAAGGAGATCCTCTACCGCGCCGCCCACCGCGCCCAGGTCGTCACCACCCTGGTGGCCAATCAGGGATTGCGGGTGCCCCCCTCGCCCTTCATCAAAACCCAGCAGGTGGAGAAGGGATTCGATGTGGCTGATCATGTCATCGCCCAGCAGGTTCAACCCGGCGATCTGGTGATCACCGGCGACATCCCCCTCGCCTCCTGGGTGATCGATGCCGGTGGCGAGGCGCTCAATCCCCGTGGCGAGATCTACACCCGCGAGACCATAAAGGCGCGGCTCGGCATGCGCAACTTTATGGAAGAGCTGCGCTCGGCCGGGGTGCAGACCGGCGGCCCGGCCCCCCTCAATGCCGCCGACAAGCAGCGTTTTGCCAATGCCCTCGACAAGTGGCTGGTCAAAGGCAAGTTATAAATAGGCTATAAAGGCGCCCAATTTGGGCGCTTTTTCGCCGTAACATCCTGATTTTTAAAATAAGAGCTGACCACAACCGTCAGGCTGGTAAGATGCGCCGCCATCTTGTCCACGCCGTAATCATCATGACCGCCCAAGGGCACCTGCTCTTCTCCGTTACCTGCACCCTGATCGCCCACAAACTGCAGCTCACTCCGGCGCTGGCCGATGCCAGCCTGTGGCAGACCATCCCTGCCGCGCTGGCCAGCGCCCTGTTGCCCGACCTCGACCACCCCAAATCGGTGCTGGGGCAGCGCCTGCCGTGGATCTCGAAACCTCTGTCGCGGCTGTTCGGCCATCGCGGCTTCACCCACAGTCTGCTGGCGGTCGCCGCCGCTGTCTGGGGGCTGAACCAGAGCCTGCCGCCGGACACCCTGCCCATGGGGGTCAAGGATGCGCTGATCGTCGGCTACCTCAGCCATCTGCTGGGGGACTGGCTCACCCCGGCGGGCATTCCGCTCTTCTGGCCCATCAAGCGCCGTTACCGCCTGCCGGGCTGGCCGCTGCGCAGCGGCGGTGCCATCGAAACCGGCTTTTGCACTCTCACCTTGCTGGTCGCCGGCTGGTGGTGCGGCTGGCGGCTGTGAGCCAGAAACAAAAAAGCCCCTGACGAGGTCAGGGGCCCAAGCAGTGGTGCGAACCACTAGAGGATCAGATCATGATGCCTGCGATAACGGCAGAGAGCAGGCTGACCAGGGTAGAACCGTAGACCAGCTTCAGGCCGAAGCGGGAAACCATGTTGCCCTTCTCTTCGTTCAGCGCTTTTACCGCACCGGCGATGATGCCGATGGAGCTGAAGTTGGCGAAGGAGACCATGAAGATGGAGAGGATACCGACGGTGCGCGGAGAGAGCTCGGCAGCCACCTTGCCCAGATCCATCATGGCCACAAACTCGTTGGTCACCAGCTTGGTCGCCATGATGGAGCCAGCTTGCAGCGCTTCACCACTCGGGATGCCCAGGATCCAGGCGATCGGGTAGAAGAGGTAGCCCATGACGAACTGGAAGTTCACGCCAAATGCCATCTCGAACAGGTAGTTGATGAGGGCGATCAGAGCGATGAAGCCCACCAGCATGGCACCCACGATCACGGCAACGGTGAAACCGGCCATGATGTACTCGCCCAGCATCTCGAAGAAGTTCTCTTTCTTCGGCGTGTGGTGCTCGTCACCTTCGGCAATGGCCTTGATGTCGGTCACGGAGTTATCCGGCTCGTAGGGGTTGATCAGAGAGAGCACCACAAAGGTACTGAACATGTTGAGCACCAGCGCGGCGACCACGTAGCGTGGCTCGATCAGCTGCATGTAGGCACCGACGATGGACATGGAGACGGTAGACATGGCCGTCGCCGCCAGGGTGTACATCTGCTTCTCGTTCAGGTGCGGCAGGATGTTCTTGAGGGCGATGAAGTTCTCGGACTGACCGACGATCATCGAGCTGATGGCGTTGAAAGACTCCAGCTTGCCCATGCCGTTGATCTTGGCCAGCACGGTACCGATACCGCGGATCACCAGCGGCAGCAGGCGGATGTACTGCAGAATACCGATCAGCACGGAGATGAAGACGATGGGCATCAGCACCATCAGGAAGAAGGAGAAGGCCCCTTCGTTGACCAGACCACCGAACACGAAGTCGGTACCCTGTTTGGCAAACTCCATCAACTTGGTGAAGCCGGCGGCAAAGCCCCCCACCACCGCCAGACCCACTTCCGAGTTCAGCATGAACCAGGCCAGCGCCAGTTCGACCACCAGCAGTTGGCCGATATAACGCAGCTTGATCTGTTTCCAGTTGTGGCGGTTAGCCAGCAGAGAGAGAGCGAGGACCATCACCAGTCCGAGCACAAAGTGAACGTATTCCATACCTGTAGCACCTGAGTAAATTGTAATTTTTGACCGGCGCCATCATAGACATTTGCACATTTAAAAATCAGATAGCCATCACAATCCCGCGCAATATTATGGAGGCAGGATAATACAAACGTTTTTAAATTAATTGTGCAATGAACTGATATTAATCGCGCAACATGGAAAATATAAATTCCTTTAAAAACATCATATTGAGTAAGGCTGGCGCCGTTTTTATGTTCTTTGAAAATATTTCATCAGCATTTTCGCAACATTCCCTATGGCGCAATAACTACTCGTGGAATATTTTCCAGTCATTATATTAAAACACTGAAAATAGAAAACGTTTATCCGCGATAAATAATTAGATGTGTGTTTGAAAAATAGTCCTTATTACATTGTCAGTGCTCGCCCGCGATCGGTTTGGCAACAAATGAACCTTTCATGGCCCCCTCGTGACCAGCCGTTCAAAAATCCGCCACATCCGGTGCCACATTCTGGTATGATGCGCGGCCTTAGCGCTCGCGCATCCCCGTTTTCTCCGAAATAGAGTCCTTTTGTGAACAACAGCGAATTTAGCAGCCTCAATCTCTCCCCCGCCCTGCAAGAGAACCTCACCAGCCTGGGTTACCTGCAGATGACCCCGATCCAGGCCCAGAGCCTGCCCCTGGTGCTCGATGGCAAAGACCTGATCGCCAAGGCAAAAACCGGCAGCGGCAAGACCGCCGCCTTCGGCCTCGGCCTGCTGGCCAAGCTCAACGTCAACCGCCTCGAAGTGCAGGCGCTGGTGCTCTGCCCGACCCGCGAACTGGCGGATCAGGTGGCTCAGGAGATCCGTCGTCTGGCGCGCGCCCTGCCCAACGTCAAGCTGGTCACCCTGTGCGGCGGCACCCCGACCGCACCGCAGTCCGCCACCCTGAGCTTTGGTGCCCACATCGCTGTTGGCACCCCGGGTCGTATTCTCAAGCATCTGGAGCAAGGCACGCTGGAGCTATCCGGCCTCAAGACGCTGGTGCTGGATGAAGCGGATCGCATGCTGGACATGGGCTTTGGCGAAGATATCAACCGGGTCATCAGCTATGCCCCCCAACAGCGTCAGACCCTGCTCTTCTCCGCCACCTATCCGGAAGGGATCGCCCAGATGAGCCGCGGCGTGCAGCGCAATCCGGTCGAGGTGAGCGTGGAGTCCCTGCACGAGGGGAGCGCCATCGAACAGAAGCTTTACGAAGTGCCTGCCGGTCAGCGCCTCGACGCCCTCACCTGGCTGCTGAGTCACTACCAGCCCAGCTCCTGCGTGGTGTTCTGCAACACCAAGCGCGCCTGTAACGACGTGGCCGACCATTTGGCCGCCAAGGGCTTCTCGGCGCTGGCGCTGAACGGCGATCTGGAACAGCGCGAGCGGGATCAGGTGCTGGTGCGTTTTGCCAACGGCAGCGCCACCATTCTGGTGGCCACCGACGTGGCGGCCCGCGGCCTCGACATCAAGGAGCTGGGCGCCGTCATCAACTACGAGCTGACCTATGATCCGGAAGTGCACGTGCACCGCATCGGCCGTACCGGTCGTGCCGGCCAGCAGGGTCTGGCCCTGAGTCTCTATCAGCCGAACGAGGCCCAGCGCGTCAACTTTATCGAAGAGTACCAGCAGGCCCCGATGCCGCTGGGTGATCTCGACAGCATCGGCCGCGACATCAAGCCGATCGCCCCGCAGATGGTGACCCTCTCCATCGATGCAGGCCGCAAGACCAAGGTGCGGGCCGGTGACATTCTCGGCGCCCTGACCGGTGAAGGCGGCATTGCCGGCGCCGACGTGGGCAAGATCCAGATCTCCGAGCAGTACTCCTACGTCGCCGTGAAGCGCAGCGTGGCGAGCGCCGCCCTCAAGCGGTTGCAGGAAGGCAAGATCAAGGGTCGCAGCTACCGCGCCCGCAAACTGGGCTAAGGTTCTTTGCAAGCCGTTAGCCAGACCACAGGCGCCTGACAGGCGCCTGTTTCATATCTCCGATGCCGCCATGCGGCAAGACAGGCACCATGACCCAAGCAATCCAAACCGATGTGAGCTGCCAGAACTGCGAAGCCTGCTGCTGCCGCCTCGAAGTGATGCTCTTTACCGATACCGGCGTGCCGGACCGTTATGTACTGGAACGGGATGGCGAGATACCGGTTATGCGCCGGCTGGACGATGGCTGGTGCGCCGCCCTCGATCGCAACACCATGATGTGCCGTATCTACGAGGTGCGGCCGCTGATCTGCCGCGAATTCGAAATGGGTGAACCCGACTGTGTTGACGAGCGGGACAAGTGGTTTATCAAGCTGGATTGAGCCAAGGCCAGTCAGGATAAGGGTGGTCAAGCGCTCGCAGGTTCACAGGGAGCGGTGTTGAGCTGCTCCCCCAGCCACTGGATGGCCGCAGCCTCCTGCTCGAAGTAACGTACCGCCCGAAAGGGTAATCCCTTGAAGATGTTATCCGCCAGATAGCGCTTGAAGCCCCCTACGAAAACCACCGCCAGAAACTGACAGCCACTCTCGGCACACCAACCAAACTGGCGACGAAAACGGGCCAGCACCTCGGGCCCGGCCGCTTCAAACTCGGTCGCGACCTCGACAATCCCCCAGGGGCCATCCATCAGACCGGCCAGTTCGTGACGAAATCGCGCCTCATAGGCCATGGCACCTGCCAGATTGAAGGGGCCACTCGGGCGGCAGATCAGCATCTGACCCCTGCGCTCCATGTCAAATTGCCCATGTGGCTGCATGACTGCTCCCATTCCGTTACCACCACCATCGCCTGCAAATTGTTACCACAAGGTAATAATTTATAAGGAAAAGTCCAGCAGCAAACAGGCTTTTCCCAAAGCGTGCTAATCCTATCCGGCAAACCGTTGGCACCTCATGTTACCGACATCCCGCACCGAACCGATCTCAAGATGTGTGATTGCAGTTAATGAAACGTTACTGCTATTATCCGCGCCGCTACAAACATTCCACCAGCCGAAAGGTTTGGCACCCCAACAAGGATGTGTAATGAAAAACAGGGACTCGAGTCATTACCAACGGATCTGGCGCTGGCATTTCTACGCCGGTCTCTTTGTCGCCCCTTTCCTGATCCTGCTGTCACTGACCGGGATCGTCTATCTGTTGAAACCCCAGCTCGACAACCTGATGTACCCCGAGTTGATGAAGGTCGCCCCCGCCAGCCAGACCCTGAGTGCCGACCAGCTGCTGGCCAAGGCGATGATGACCATGCCCGATGCCAGCCTGCGTAAATATCTGCCGCCTGCCGCTCCCGACCAGAGCGCCCAGTTCATCGTCAATCAGGGGGATCGCGAGCTGACCCTGTTTATGGAGCCCGCCAGCGGCGCCCTGCTCGGCACCATGGACAACAAGTGGAATCTGCAAGCGGTAGCTCGCTCCCTGCACGCCGACCTGCTGCTCGGCACCACTGGGGATCGGCTGATCGAGCTGGCTGCAGGCTGGGGGCTGGTACTGCTGCTGAGCGGCCTCTACCTCTGGTGGCCACGCAAGGGGCCCGGGGTGGGCGGCATCCTCTGGCCCAGAGTGAGCCAGCGTGGACGCCTCTGGTGGCGCGATCTGCACGCCGTGGTCGGCTTCTGGGGCGCCGGTTTCCTGCTGCTGTTGCTGTTGAGCGGCATGACCTGGACCGGTTTCTGGGGCGATCAGTTTGCCGCAGTCTGGAACCGCTTCCCGGCCGCCATGTGGAACGAGGTGCCCAAATCGGCACCGCTGGCCCGCAGCCTGAATCAGGCCCATGAGCAGACCGTCCCCTGGGCGGTCGAGAACACCCCTATGCCCAGCTCGCAGCCGGTCGATGAGGGGCACGATCACGGCGCCATGAACCACGGCGAGGGTGAGGGTGTGGTGATGGCAAGCCAGCGCATTGCGCTGCAACAGGTCGTCGAGATCGCTAATGAACGGGGAGTCCAACCGGGTTACAGCATCACCCCGCCGGTCGGCGACACCGGCGTCTACACCATCGCCCTGTTTGCCGACGATCCGCGCAACGACGCCACCCTGCATATCGATCAATACAGCGGCAAGGTGCTGGCCGATGTGCGCTGGCAGGATTACGGCACGGTAGCCAAAACGGTGGAGAGCGGCGTCATGCTGCACATGGGCAAGCTCTACGGCTGGCCCCATCAGCTCGCCATGCTGCTCATCTGCCTGATGGTGCTGGCCAGCGCCGTGAGTGGTCTGTGGATCTGGTGGTGCCGTCGTCCGCAGGGCCGTCTCGCCGCGCCGCCACTGCCCGCCAAATTGCCGCCGATGCGCGGTGCCATCGCCCTGCTGATCCTGCTGGGAATCGCCTTCCCGCTGGTGGGCGCCTCCATGATCGCCATCTGGCTGCTGGATACCCTGATTTTCTCCCGCCGCCCTCTCAGGGTGGCACGCGCCAGCTAAACCGGCCAAAACCAAAAAGGGCTCCCATCTCGGGAGCCCTTTTCATTATTCGCCTTGGCGCGCTGCGACCAGCGGTCAGGAGAGCGCCAAACCGATGGAGAGCAGCAGGCTGAACAGAAAGGCGCTGATGGCGGTCTTCTTGAGGGAACCGGTCAGCACCTCGCCATCGTAGCTTTCGCGAAGAGTCTTGGCCGCATCGCTGAGAGGCTTCATGGCGGGCAGGAAGATCCACGGCCAGAAGCTGGCGGGCTGGATCAGGATAAAGGCGATGGTCGCCAGCAGTGCAGCCCCCAGCAACACCCAGTGATAAGCGATGGCACGGTTGCGGCCAAGGCGCACCGCCAGAGTGATCTTGCCGCTGGCGGCGTCGGTCTCGATGTCGCGCACATTGTTGATATTGAGCACGGCGGTTGCCAGCAGGCCACAGGCGGTGGCGGGCAGCAGCAGATCCCACTCCAGCGTCTTGGTGAAGAGGTAGTAGGAGCCGAGCACCCCGAGCAGCCCGAAGAAGAGGAACACCGAGATATCGCCAAACCCGCGATAGCCGTAAGGGGTCTTGCCGACGGTGTAGGTCACCGCCGCGACAATGGCCGCGCCACCCAGCACTACAAATGCCAAAATCTGCAGCCACTGGCCGCCAAAGGCACAGCCCAGCAGCAGCAGGCCACTGGCCACCGCCGCCAGCGCGGTCAGCCCCATCGCCACGCACATCTGCTTGCGGGTGATCAGGCCGGAGACCACCGCCCGCTGCGGGCCGATCCGCTCGCCGTTGTCGGCGCCGGAAACCGCATCGCCGTAATCGTTGGCCAGATTGGAGAGGATCTGCAGCAGGATGGCGGTCAGCAGGGAGAGCGCCATGATGGTGCCATCGAAGGCGCCACGACTGGCAGCCAGCCCCGAGCCCAGCAGGATGGAAGAGCAGGCGAGCGGCAGTGTTCGCAAACGCGCCGCCAGCAACCAAACAGAGAAGGTATTTGTCATTTTGTGATGGCCAAACAATCGGATATTGATCGTGTTAAGGGTTATCGAACCGGATTTGGGTATACTTGGCCCCGGAGAGTGAAGCTCCCGCGGGCGATTTACATGGACGAATGGGCAGATAATATATAGGAAATCATCGCCCTTTGGCATAAACCTACGGCATCCAGCTACCGGATCGCTCGTTACTACCCGGCTCAGAAAAGAATCCATGTTGGCTCAGACCCATATCAAGCAACAACTGGACGCCCTGCGTCACAGCAACGTCAGCGGCTTCGTACGGTTGCGAGTGGCGATCGAAATCCGCTCCTTTCTGGGCTGGCTCGCGGCGCAAACCCTCTATCCCCGCATCTACTGGCAGGCCCGTGGAGAAGCTCGTCCCGAGTATGTCGCGCTGGGCGCCATCCATGAACTGACCGAACCGCACGCCATCAAGCAGGTGTGCACTAACACAGCCAACCAGCATCATGACGACAGCCCTCGCTACTATGGCGGACTGGCGTTCGATCCGGCCCAATCCGGCTGGCAAGGGTTTGGCCCCTGCCGTTTCGTGCTGCCCCGCATCGAGCTGGTGCGCCGTGGCGAGTGCGTCAGCCTCTGCCTCAACCTCTGGCTGGATGAAAACAATCTCGAGGCCGAACTGCAGGCGGCCGAAGCCGCCCTCGATGCCCTGCGCCCGGAAGCCCCGCTGCCCGCCCTGCAAAAGCAGCCCTGGCAGCGACAGGATTGCCCCGGCCCCGCCCAGTGGCAGACCTTGGTAGAGCACGTCACCGCCCCCGATTTTCAGGCGCACACTCCCAAGGTGGTGCTGTCGCGGGAGAGCGTGCTGACCAGTCCGAACCATGATGCGGATATCAATCCCTGGGCAATGCTCGACCAGTGGGCCCGCCACGCCCAAGACTGCTTCCACTTCGGTTTTCAATTCTCCCCCGAGCAGGCCTTTATCGCCTGCTCCCCCGAGCGGCTCTATCGCCGGGAAGATCGCCACCTCTTTACCGAGGCGCTGGCGGGCACCATTCGCCGCTCCGGCGATGAAGAGGTGGATGCCCAACTGGCTGCCGAGCTGCTGGCCGACAGCAAGAACCGGCTGGAGAACCGGCTGGTACACGCCGACATCCTCAGCCGTCTGGCACCACTGACCCACGATGCCACCCTGACCGAGCCGCGCATTCTCAAACTGCGGCTGCTGCAGCATCTCAAGTGCGATATCGAAGCCGAGCTCAAGCCCGGCGTCTGCGACTGGCAGTTGCTCGATGCCCTCCACCCGACGCCGGCGGTGGGCGGTGCCCCGCGCGAGGCAGCGCTCGCCTTTATCCGCGAGTTCGAACCCTACGATCGGGGCTGGTACGCCGGTGCCTGCGGCATGCTGAGTCGAGAGACGTCCGAGTTCTCGGTCGCCATTCGCAGCGCACGCATTCAGCCGGGCAGCGTCACTCTGTTTGCCGGTGCCGGCATTGTCGCCGGTTCCGAGCCTGTCGCCGAGTGGGCCGAACTCGACAACAAGATCGCCAATGTGCTCTCCCTGCTGGGATAGTCATTCACCCTTTTCACGCTACGAGAGCCCCTATGCCCACCCGTAAAGAGCCTGCCAGCGAAGAGTTTGCCTGCCCCCCGTTTTCGAATCAGCACGCCACCTTCAACCACGTCTGGTCCTCCCTCTTGCTGGAGGAGCTCTTTCGCCTCGGGGTGCGCGACATCGCGCTGGCCCCCGGCTCCCGCTCTGCGCCGCTGACCATGGCGGCCGCGGCCCATCAAGGCTTTCGTCGTCACCTGCACTTTGACGAGCGCGGCCTCGGCTTTATGGCGCTCGGGCTGGCCAAGGGGAGCAACCGGCCGGTGGCGGTGATCATGACCTCGGGCACCGCGGTAGCCAACCTCTGGCCCGCCGTGGCAGAGGCCCAGCTCACCTGCGTGCCGCTGATTATTCTCTCCGCCGATCGCCCCCACGAGCTTATCGACAACGGCGCCAATCAGGCGATCGACCAGCAGGGGATCTTCGGCCACTACCCCGTCTATCAACAGAACCTGCCGAGCCCCACCCCGACCATTCCGGCGGCGTTTGTGCTGAGCTCGGTGGACCAAGCCTTGGCCAAACAGGTGCTCACCCCCGGGGTGGTGCACTTCAACTGCATGTACCCCGAGCCCCTCTACCCGGGCGAGCACTATCAGGATTTCTCCGACTATCTGGCGCCTCTCGGTGACTGGCTCTGCTCGCGCAAGCCCTGGAGCCCGTGGCAGCAAAACGAGCCGAGCTGCCCACCTCAGGCGGAGTGGGAAACCTTTCGCCAACAGCGCGGTATCGTTGTGGCTGGTCGCATTACCGACCCGAAGCAGGCACAGACCGCCGCCGCGCTGGCGGAGCAACTTGGCTGGCCGCTGCTGGCGGATCTGCAGAGCCAGATCCGCTTCGATAGTCGCAACCTCATCCACATAGATCTGGCGCTCAACGACCCTGAATTCGTCGCCGAGCTCGGCCGCGCCGAGGTGCTGCTGCAATTTGGCGCGCGGCTTGTCTCCAAGCGGCTTGGCCAGTTCATCAAACACCATTCATGGCAGGATTACTGGCTGGTGGATCCGCAACCGGCGCGGCTCGATCCCGACTACCGGCTGCGCAACCGGCTGCTGTGCAGCGCCAGCGCCTTTGCTGCGGCCCATCCGGTCACCACCCGGGCCCCTTGGCACACATTGGCCGAGCTGCAACACAACGCCAGCCAGCAGATCGCCGCCGCCTGCGAGTACTTCTCCGAGCTTGGGGTCTGCCATCGCCTCAACCGCCTGATCGAAGGCCAACTGTTTGTCGGCAACAGCATGCCGGCACGACTGATGGATATGCTCGGCGAAACGGGCAAGGGGCCGAGCCGGGTGATGACCAACCGCGGCGCCTCCGGCATCGATGGTCTGATCGCCACCGCCTACGGGTTTGCCCAATCAATCGAGCAGGACAGTGATGAGCCCACCACCCTGCTGCTTGGGGATCTCAGCGCCCTGCACGATCTCAATAGCCTCGCCCTGCTCAGCAAGGCGAGTCGACCGCTGGTGGTGATCCTGCTCAACAACGATGGCGGCAGCATCTTTCGTATGTTGCCGGTGCCCACCGAAGGGGAGCTGCTGGAGAGCTACTACCGGCTGCCCCACGGCCTCAGTTTTGAACATGCCGCCGCCATGTTTGGTCTCGCCTATCGGGCACCGACCACCCTGCTCGAGTTCGAACAGGATTACCGCGCAGCCCTCCAACATGGCGTTACCTTGATCGAGATCCGGGTACCGAGCGAGCAGGTGGCCGATGATCTCAAGGCGCTGGGGGCCGCCATCCGTGGCAAATAAAGATGCCAATGTGCCGCTGGTGTTGCTGCACGGCCTGCTGGGGGATGGCGGCGACTGGCAACCGGTGATCGACCGGCTGCCTGCCATCCGCTGCATCGCCCTCGATCTGCCGGGTCACGGCCAGTATCGCGATCTCAACGTCAGCGACTTTGAGCAGAGCCACCAGTGGCTGGTCGCCGAGCTGGCCAGCCGCAACATTGAACGCTATCTGCTGGCGGGTTACTCGCTGGGTGGGCGACTGGCCCTCTATCACGCCAGCCGCGAGCCCGCCGGGCTGCGGGGACTGCTGCTGGAGAACTGCCACCCGGGTCTACCGGCCAGTGAGCGGGCCGCCCGCATCCAGCATGATGAACAGTGGGCGCAGCGCTTCGAGCGTGAGCCCCTGGCTGACGTGCTGGCAGACTGGTACCGGCAAGGGGTGTTTGCCGATCTTGACGATGCGGCCCGGGCCCGCCAGATCGCCCGCCGCCTTGGCAACGACGGTCAGGGCATCGCCACCATGCTGCGCGCCACTTCGCTAGGCAAGCAGCCGGATCTCGCCCCCTGGCTCATGGCGAGCCAGCTGCCGGTTACTTATGTGAGTGGCAAGCGGGATCACAAATTCCATCAGCTGGCTTGCCAGCTGGCGAACCAAAATCGCAGAATCAACCACTTGGTGCTGGATGGCGGCCATAATCTGCACGCCCATCAGCCTGATAACTTTGCCCGACTCCTCGCGGAGTGGGTCAACCAACAAGAAGAGACGAGTCATGATTGAAGCAATGACGGAAGCTGAACTGTATGCACCTGTTCAACATGCCGGGATTGCTCAACTCAGTGTTCAACTCGGTGCTCAACTGCACTCTCCCAGATCAGAAGGAAAAAACCATGATTGAAGCAATGACGGAAGCGGAACTGTACGCTCCGGTTGAGTGGCAGGATTGCTCCGCCGGTTACGAGGACATCCTCTATCACAAGTCCAACGATGGCATTGCCAAGATCACCATCAACCGTCCCCAGGTACGCAACGCCTTCCGCCCCCGCACCGTCAAAGAGATGCTGCAGGCGCTGGCCGATGCCCGTTATGACGATCAGATCGGCACCATCATCCTGACCGGTTTTGGCGAGAAAGCCTTCTGCGCCGGCGGCGACCAGAAGATCCGTGGCGACTACGGTGGATACCGCGATGACGAGGGGACTCACCACCTCAACGTGCTCGACTTCCAGCGCGACATCCGCACCTGCCCGAAACCTGTGGTTGCCATGGTGGCCGGTTACGCGGTCGGTGGCGGCCACGTGCTGCACATGATGTGTGACCTGACCATCGCCGCCGACAACGCCCAGTTTGGCCAGACCGGCCCGAAAGTAGGCTCCTTCGATGGTGGTTGGGGTGCTTCCTACATGGCTCGCATCGTCGGCCAGAAAAAGGCCCGCGAAATCTGGTTCCTCTGCCGCATGTACGATGCCCGGCAAGCCCTCGACATGGGTCTGGTCAACACCGTTGTGCCGCTGGCGGATCTGGAGCGTGAAACCGTGCGCTGGTGCCGCGAAATGCTGCAAAACAGCCCGATGGCGCTGCGCTGCCTGAAAGCCGCCCTCAACGCTGACTGTGATGGTCAGGCGGGCTTGCAGGAGCTGGCGGGCAATGCCACCATGCTGTTCTACATGACCGAAGAGGGTCAGGAAGGCCGCAACGCCTTCAACGAAAAGCGTCGCCCCGACTTCTCCAAATACAAGCGGAACCCCTGATGACACTCGCCCTGTATCGCTATCAACTGCCTTTTACCCAGCCACTGACCTTTCACGGCAAGGTGGAGGTGGCGCGAGAGGGGCTGTTGGTGCGCATCAACGACGGCTGGGGGGAAATCGCCCCCCTGCCCGGCTTCTCGAAAGAGAGCCTGCAACAGGCAGAGGCAGAAGCCCTTGCCACGCTGGCGGTCTTGGCCGCCGGCGATACCCCGAACCCCGTGCTGCCGTCGGTGCAATTTGGCCTCGACTGCGCGCGCCGGACATGGCCCGAACAGAGCAACCCACTGCCGGAGCCCTATCCCCTCATTCAAGGCTCCCCCCAGGAGCTACTGCGCAACTGGAAAGAGTGGCTGCACCGCACACCCGGCAAGGCCAAGCTGAAAGTGGCACGCTACCCGATGCGTGACGAGCTGGCGCTGATCCGCTTGCTGTGCGACCGCCTCCCCTCCCTCAAGCTGGTACTGGATGCCAACCAGGGCTGGACTCGCGAGGAGGCGTGGACCTTCTGCGGCCACCTCGACCCGAATCGCATCGAGTATCTGGAAGACCCTTGCGCCAACTTTGCCGACATCGCCTTTGTCGCCAACCGCACCGGCATGCCGGTGGCGCTGGACGAACTGCTGGCACAAGGCAAGCCGTGGGAGCCGATCCCGCAACTGCGCGCGCTGGTGCTCAAGCCTACCCTGCTCGGTTCACTCGCCAACTGCGAAGCGCTGATCGCCCGCGCCCGCGAACTGCGGCTCAAGGTGATCATCTCCTCCTGCTTCGAATCGGATCTGGGCCTGAACCAGCTCTTTCATCTGGCAGGCGAATGGGCGCCGGAACAGGCGCCGGGTCTGGATACCCGCCGCTGGATGGCTGGCAATCTGCTGGGGGAAGATGGCAAACCGGATCTGAGCCGACTGGAGCAACTGTATTACCGTGATTGACCCCTCCCGTTCACCCGAACAGACGCCTTGCCCGGTACGCCACCGGGCAATCACAGCCCCGAACCACATTGCCATCCACACCGCCTCGCCTCTCAGTTATCGCCAGCTCGATGCTCGCCTCAACAGCCTGTGCCAACAGCTGGAACAAGCCGGAGTGCGTCGTGGCGATCATCTGGTAGCGGTGGTGCGCGGTGCGCTGGAAGATGTGCTGCTGGCGTGGGCCTGCGTGCGCAGCGGTGTGGTGTTCTGCCCGCTCAACCCCGCCTTTCCTCTCGAAAAGCAGCGCGAACTGGCGGTACAACTCGATGCCGATGCCTTCTGGTCGGCAGGGGAGATCCCGGCAGGCAACTGGCAGCCCTTGCAGCTCGACTTCACGCACGAACTGCCGGCAAGCGAGGAAACATGGCCGCTGGAATCGACCCAGCTCAACAACATGATCCTCACCTCGGGCTCCAGCGGTACGCCGAAAGCGGTGGTGCACCGGCTCTGCAACCACCTTGCCTCGGCGCGCGGCTCTGCCAGCCTCATTCCCCTCGATGAGAAGTCCGGCTGGCTGCTCTCCCTGCCACTGTTCCATGTCGGCGGCTACGCCATCCTGTTTCGGGTCTTTCTGGCGGGCGCAACTCTGGTACTGGATCAACGTGAACGCTCCCTCAAGGAGCGGCTGGAGTGCCAGCCCATCACTCACCTCTCGCTGGTGCCGACCCAGCTCTGGCGCCTGCTGGCAGAGGGCTTTGACCCCGCCCGTACCCGCCTTCGTGAGCTGCTGCTCGGTGGCGCCGCCATCCCGCAGCCGCTGGTGAGCCGCCTCTGCGCCATGGGGCTCGAACCCAAGGTGAGTTATGGTCTCTCCGAGATGGGCAGTCAGGTCTGCACCGCTATCCCCGGCGATGCAGGCGTAGTTGGCAAACCGCTACCGGGACGGGAGGTGTGCATCCGGGAGCTGGAGATCTGCGTGCGCGGCGCCACCCTGTTTGCCGGTTACTACCAAGATGGCGAGCTGGAACTGCCCCTCGATGGCGAGGGCTGGTTTCATACCCGTGACAAGGGGCGGTTCACTGTGGCAGGGGAACTGCTGGTAGAGGGACGTCTCGATAACCTCTTTATCTCGGGTGGCGAAAACATCCAGCCCGAAACCATCGAGCAGCGACTGGTAGATCATCCCGCTGTCGCCCAGGCGCTGGTGGTGCCGGTGCCGAGCGACGAGTGGGGGCAACGCCCCGCCGCCTTTATCGACTGGCACGGCGAGCCGGTTCCCGACTCCGAACTGGCAGCCTGGATCCGCAGCGCCTTGCCCGGCTTTATGGTGCCCGACCACTGGCTCCCCTGGCCCGATCTTGGCGGCAATCTCAAGCCCTCTCGCCAACGGCTGGGCAAGGTAGCCCGACAACAGACCACTCGGGCACGACAAGCTGAATGAGATCGGACTCACAATTTACCGATCTTCTTTGAAAACAAAAAAGAAACATGTGAGTCCTTACTGCGGCGCCAACCCACGATAATTCGATCAGACTCAAAAAGTCACCATCTTATTGATTTATCTGATTTTTAATTGGCAATTGATATCCCTTTGGAACTGTTTAAATTGCCTTGCGATTACTCGCAAGACAATACACAAAAAAGAACAAAGGGATAAAAATGAACCGTTCAGGTACCGGGTGGCTGCTGCTGGCAGGCCCCCTGCTTTTGGCTACATCCTCGGCGCAAGCCAACTACTCCCCCAATGACTGGCGACAGTATCAGCTGACTGGCGAATCGAGCCGGCAGCTGGCCGCTCGCATCACCGAGATCACCTACGAGCTCAAGGCGCGCAGCAGCAATGCACCCTATCAGCAGCTTAGGGTCTACCGCCGCTTCGACTGGCAGAACAGCGATCTCGCCGCACTGGCCGAGCAACAGTGTGGCGACCCGCAGCTCAAGGTAGATGCGGGCTGGCAGATCCGCTTCATGCGCTGTGAAGACCGGATTCCAGCGGGCAAGCTCATTCCCGCCAGCAGTTATGACTTCGGTTATGGCCTCAAGCAGGGTCGCTGGGAGCAGCTGGCGGGCACGCCGACCGCCCAGCGGCAGGATCGTCTGCCGCTGCCGCAAGCCATCATCCTGGGTCAGAGTGAAAGGGAGCTGGATCGCTGCGAACTCAACCCGCAGGGCCGCTGCGCCGAGTCGGAGTGGCACTATCAGCCGCAGGATTGGCAGCAGTTGCAGGTACTTGAAGAGACCCCGAGTGAGCGGGATGGCCGGTTGGAGCAGATCTTTTTCCGTCTGCAACCGGTGGCAGGCAGTCAGGCTGCCGCTCAGGTCAGCGAGATCCACGTCTGGCGTCGCTATCAGTGGCAGCTGGATCAGCTCACGCCTCAGCAGGAGTGTGATGAGCCGCAGGAGCGCAAGGAGGGGAGCAACACCATCCGCTATCGCATCTGCCGTCAGGTGATCCCCGCTGGCAGCGAGGTTCAGGTAACGCTGCAAGATAGCGGCTACCAATACCCGGTCGCTGGCGGCGAGTGGCAACCCCTGCCAGAGAGCAAAGAGTGGCAGGAGAGCCGGGTGCTCAATCGCCCCATCGTGCTGGCCAGCAAGGAGGAGCAACTGGAGTGCCGTCGCGCCAACGGTCGTCTCTGCTCCGAGCCCGAGCAGCCCGATGTGGATCTGCTCGACAGCGATGCCGCCAAACTGGTGGCTGACGTGAGCGGCCAGAACAGTCCTGCCTGGCAGGCGGATTACGGCCACGATGACGCCAAGCTGATGGCGGTGGTGCGCGGGATGCGTGCCCTTCTGGCGGCCAACCAGCCGACCCATCCGGCAATGGACAAGCTGCTCTACTATGTGCGCGCCCACAACTACCACGGCGGCGTTGGCAAGGAGAGTGATCAGGCCGCCCGGGCACTGGCCGGGGTGATGATTGACCTGCTCAACCACCCATTGCTGCTGGGAGCTGAACCACAGGATCAGGCTGGCACAGTGCTGGAAGCCTGGAGTGTAGCGGCGCAGGGACAACTTGGCCAAGCCGCCTTCCGCCAGAGTGCCGCTCCCATGCTGGCCCAGCTCAACCAGGCGCTCGGCTATGCGGTGCAACATGCGGCGCAGATCAATGGCCACAAACCCTGGGCCGACGGCCTGTTCGAGCTGCTCAATCTGGTCGATCAGAGCGCCTCTTACGGTCAGCAGGCTGACTTCAGCGCAGCTGTGCTGCAGCAGGAGGCGGCATTGCGCCAGAGCCTGCTGCAACTGGGCCTGAGCGAACTGGCCCTCTGGAAACAGCGCGATGGCTCACGGGATCTGTTTATCTTCAACAACATCCTCGATGCCCACAGCCGCCTCTACCAGATGATGCGCTACCTCCATCACACCAGCCCGGATAAGGCGATCGCCTATCGCCAACAGCTTGATCGCGATGTCATCGCCATCATGCGCCAGCAGGGACTGGTCCCGGGCGGCCAGCATCCGGCTGCCATGCTGGAAGAGGTCTCCCTGACCCTCTCCAGCTACTACCTCACCTACACGGATCGCACCAGCGAAGCCTGTGTCAGCGGCGAGTTTGTCGGGCTTTGTACCCCGATCCGCATGGAAGATATTCTGCCGTTCGAGCACACCTGCTCGCCCACCCTGCGTCTGCGCGCCCAGGATCTGACCTTGGCTCAGGCCGAAGGGATCTGCCGCGAGCTGGGTGATGAAGAGCAGCGCTTCCACCAGCAGATGGAGACAGGCTGGCAACCGGTGGCCGATGATCACAACGAGGCGCTGGAGCTGGTGATCTTCAACTCCTCCGCCGACTGGGGCCGCTACGGCAGCGCGCTGTTTGGCGTCTCTACCGACAATGGCGGCATCTATATCGAGGGGGATCCGGCTCGCCCCGGCAATCAGGCCCGCTTCTTCGCCTATGAGGCAGAGTGGAAACGCCCCGCCTTCCAGGTGTGGAACCTGCGCCACGAGTACGTTCACTATCTGGATGGCCGCTTCAACCAGTACGGCAGCTTCGGCCACTATCCGCTCAACCGCACCACCTGGTGGGCCGAGGGGATTGCAGAGTACATCGCCCACGGCCAGTGCTTTGCCCGGGGTCTGGATAACGTGGCAAACCGCCCCGCCAACCAGCGCCCGACACTGGCGGCGATCCTCCACCTTGACTACGACCAGGGTGGCGAGATGGTCTACTCCTGGTCCTATACCGTGCACCGCTTCCTTAACGACACCGGTCGCGGCGCCAGCTGGCTGGCGCTGGCACAGGCGCTGCGCAATCCGGATCGGCAGCAGGCGATGAGCGACTTCGAAGGGGAGCTGGACCGGCTGATCGCCAACGACAGCGACGCCTATCAGGCGTGGCTCGCCCGGGATCTGCTGCCCTGGTGGCAAGCCAACAAGGAGTCAGACGCCTGCAAGGGTAACGACTCCGCCCACTGATAAACCTTCACCGACTAGAGGGGCTGCCACCGCAGCCCCTATCTTCATCCTCCCGCTCTCCCGGCCTCTGCTGCGACAACCTCTGCCCGAATGAGGTGCCCGCCCGTTATCAAGCCTGACGCCAGCGGCCGAGTTGTAATAGAATGCCGATAGCCACTCCCAACTTCAGACCCTGACCGCACCGCGCATGAAGAAGTTTGCCAAGATCCTCCTCGCCTGCCTCGTTTTGCTGCTGGCCCTGATTGCCATGCTGCTGGGCTACAGCGAGTGGATCGTCTCGGATGCCCGTCACTACACCTACGATCAGGTAGACAAAGTGCCCTACAACCGGGTTGCGGTGGTGCTGGGTACCTCCAAATATCTCTCCGGTGGCGGCCCCAACCACTACTTCAAATACCGTATCAAGGCGGCGGCCGAGCTCTACAACAATGCCAAGGTGGACTTCATCATCGTCTCCGGTGACAACGCCACCGTGCAGTACAACGAGCCACGCCAGATGCGCCGCGCCCTGATCAAGGCGGGCATCCCCGCCTCCGCCATATATATGGATTTCGCCGGATTTCGCACCCTCGACTCAGTGGTTCGCGCCAAGGAGGTATTCGGCCAGGAGCGCTTTACCGTGGTCTCCCAGGGCTTTCATAACGAGCGGGCCATTTTCATCGCCCGCCATTTCGGTATCGATGCGGTCGGCTTCAATGCCGAGGATCCCAGCGCCTATCAAGGGATCCGCACCCGGGTGCGGGAAGTCTTTGCCCGCCTGATGGGGCTGCTCGACCTCTATGTACTGGACAAGGGACCCAAGTTCCTCGGCGCTCCTGTGCCCATCGGTCTGCCTGTGCCTTGCCAGTCACTGAGCACCATCGGCAGCCTGCAACCCTGCCTAAAACAACCCAAATCGGCGGTGGATGAGGCCAAGCCAGCGGCAGTTTCTGCCGCGGTTGCCACCGAGTCGGCTACTCCATCTGCCTCGGCCGTGACTGAACAAGTCACGCTAGCTTTATCCGCTGCGGCAACGACTGAGCCGGTCACTCCCGCCAAATCCGCGGCAGAAACCACCGCCAAGACGCCCAGCGCGGCCTTGCCCACATTGCCGGTGGCCCCTTCAGCCGCCAGCGCCAGCACAGCCGCACCATAAACAGATGACCCGCCAACTGGCGGGTCTTGGTATTACAGCACGGGTTGTGGCGGCGATCCTGCACACCCATTCCCAGCGACCAGGTCAGCCTCTCGCCGCTTGATAACGGCGGGCCACTTCGGGCCAATCCACCACCTGATAGAAGGCAGCGATATAGTCAGGACGCTTGTTCTGGTACTTGAGATAGTAGGCGTGCTCCCACACATCCAGCCCCAGGATCGGGGTATGGCCATGCATCAGGGGACTATCCTGATTGGCACTGCTCTCCACCTGCAATCTGCCCGCCTTGTCCACCACCAGCCAGGCCCAGCCGCTACCAAAGCGGCTCAGGGCCGCCTGAGTGAAGGCCTGCTTGAAGGCATTGAATCCCCCCAATTCCCGCTCGATGGCCAGAGCCAGCTCACCACCCGGCTCACCGCCCCCCTGCGGGCTCATCACCAGCCAGAACAGGGAGTGGTTGGCATGGCCGCCACCATGGTTGCGGACCGCCCCCTGCAGGGCGGTTGGCAGAGTATCGAAGCGGCGCAGCAGCTCTTCAACCGGCATTGCGGCCAGCTCTGGTGACCCTTCCAGCACGGCGTTGAGGTTGTTGATATAGGTCTGGTGATGACGGCTGTGGTGGATCTCCATGGTCAAGGCATCGATATGGGGTTCCAGTGCGTCGTAGGCATAGTTCAGGGCTGGCAGGGTATGGCTCATGATGACCTCTGTTCGGATTAATGGAGCCGGGATGAGGGCTCGCTCTGACACAGGCAGTGACCGAGCGAACGCATGATCCCGGCGTGGCTGCCGTGGCGCTGTACGAACGTCAGCAACTCGGCACGGGTTGTGCGGGTATGGCGCAACGCGGCTTCTCGCAGGCGAGAGGAGCAAGCGGGGGAGTGACAGGTCGCCAGCAGGCAGTCGTGCACATAGCAGAGCAGGTCGGCGGCGCGATCGGGCAGAGTCATGGCCACCAGCAGATCCGCCAGATTGTGGTGAGCCACAACCAGCGCCGCCACCGCCTCATCGGCGTCATGCCACTGCACCAACTGCTGACGAGCCAGCCAGAGCGCCTGCTGATAATGAGCCAGCGCCTGATGATACTCGCCGCAATCAAACAGCCGATTACCCTCTCGGGTCTGCTGTTTCCAGTGACTCATGCTGCTGCCACCTTCGGTCGACTCGACCCACCCCTTCACCCAGGTTGCTGTCATATGCTTCACACCAACAAATGATAATAATTATCATTGCATGAATCATATCCGGGAGACAAGGGGCGTCGGGATCGCAGCAAACAGCCAAAACAGCGCGGCCACGCCTTGGCAAGGAGTGGCCGCTTGAGGCACCGGTCAGTGAATTCGACCGGCTAATTGCAAGTTAACGGCAGGTCAGATGTTGTTGGCTGGCGAAGGCGGGGCGATCCCCAGCAGCATATGGTCCATCATGCCTACCATGCGCCCTATCTCGGGCTTGGTGATGGTATCGTTGGCCCCCAGTTGCAGCGCTTTCTGGCGGTTGTCATCGCTCATCAGGGAGGAGAACATCACGATGGGCATCTCCTTGTAGGAGGGGGTATCCCGCAGCCGCTTGAGCAGGTGCATACCATCCATGCGCGGCATCTCCACATCGGTGATCACCGCATTGACGAAGCCGGTCACCGGCATCCTCTCCTCCTGGGCCAGACGATCGAAATCCGTCATCATCTCCAACCCCTCGCCGCCGTCCTTGGCCGTAATCACGTTGTAGCCAGCGGTGCGCAGGGTGGTTTCGATCATCTTGCGGATAAAGGCCGAGTCGTCCACCACCAGAATGGTCTTGCCCTGACGCAGCGCCATCATGCGATCGTCGATGAGCACCTTGCGATCCTGGGTGACGTCGTACTTCTCCATGCTGAGCTCGGGGTTGATATCGGCGATGATCTTCTCGAAATCGAGGATCATGATGAGGTTGCCATCGCGCCTGACCACGGCCACCACGCAGTCGTTCTCCCCCGCTTCCAGAAACTGGCTGGGGGACTCCACATCCTCCCAGGAGACCCGGTGGATCCTGCTGACGCTATCGATCAGAAAACCGTTGGCCATCTTGTTGAAGTCGGTGACGATCACCACCTTGTGGCTGGGGTCAGGGTTGGTCTTGATGCCGAGCCAGCCCGCCAGATCCACCAGCGGGATGAGCCGATCCCGCAGGGAGAAGACCCCCACCATATGGCGCTGGGCGTTGGGGTAATCTGTGGTCTCAGGCACCCGGATCACCTCGCGCACCTTGGCGACGTTTATCCCGTAATAAGCGGTTTTTTCACGGCCGTCCGGTAGCTGCTTCTTGAGGTGAAACTCGATGATCTCAAGCTCGTTGGTGCCACTTTCGGTCAGGATAGATTTACGCTCTTCCCCATCTTTGGACATCATGGTGACTCTCATTCTGGTTGCGCGGGCAGCAGACCGCTGCGGTTTTCCCTCAGTATAGGAATGGAATTCACCCAACGGCTCGGATCTCGGCAAGATTGCATCGTTAACCGCTTGATCCCGCAGGCTGGCGGGAGCGTATCTGCCAATCAGGACAACATTGGCGGATGGTGAAATCCATCATGCACTCACAAGGAGCCTGAGATGAGTGAAGGTATCGTCGTGATTGGCGCTTCTGGCGGTATCGGGGCGGCTCTGGTGACACACTGGTTGGCGGCGGGTGTCGGGCCAGTGATTGCCATCAGCCGTCAGCCCGCACCTGCTGGCCTCTCATCGCCGGGTCTGCACTGGCTATGTTGCGATTACAGCGATGAGCAAATGACAGAAGTGGTGGCCCACATCGCTGAGTTGGCACCGAGACCCTATCGGGTGGTGATCTGCAACGGCATCCTGCATCAGGGGGAAATTCAGCCGGAGAAGCGGCTCGAAGCAGTCAATCTCGATGCCATGAGCCGCCTCTACCAGACCAATGCCTTGCTGCCGCTGCGCTGGATCAACCAGTTGTTACCGCTGTTTGGCCGCGAGCCTTGCATTCTGGCCGTTCTCAGCGCCCGGGTCGGCAGCATTGGCGACAACCGAACGGGCGGCTGGTATGGCTATCGTGCATCCAAGGCCGCCCTCAACATGCTGCTCAAGTGTGCCGCCATCGAGCTGGCCCGGCGGGCCCCCGGCGTCAAATTGCTGGCCTTCCATCCCGGCACCGTGGATACCCAACTCTCCCGCCCGTTTCACGCCAATGTACCGGCGGGAAATGTGCAGAGTCCCGAGCTGGTAGCCGACCATCTGATTAACCTGATGAACCGGCTGCAACCGGATGGCGAGCTGAGCTTTCTCGACTGGCAGGGCAAACCTATCGAGTGGTAGAGGAACTCAAGAGACGCGCCAGCAGCGCCCGCAAACTCTTGATCACGGCGGGCTTGCCCGCCAGTTGCAACCTCGCGGCCAGCATTCCCCAGTCAGCATATAGCCAGATGGCTGCGATCAGCAGATAACGCTCGTCAGGGGTCAGCGAAGCCAGAACATCCAGATGGCGCGCCAACCACAGCTGCAAGCTGGATTGGCTCAGTTCGAACGGCTTGTGATGCAGGGCAAAGCACTCAACCTCATCACGCTCGAACTCGCCAAGCTCCGCTGCGGTAGCAGTGCTGCCTTGCAGACATTGCCATACCAGCTCGGGATCCAATCCTTTCAACTCACCCGCCAGCAGGGTCGGCAGCTGGCGTACAAAACGCTGCTGCCACTGCTCCAGCTCGGGCTCATGTTCGGGTTTCAGCGCTTTGAGCAGCAGGGCTGCGTGGCAGCCGCTGGCGGCATCCCGCTGCAGGCCGATGCGCAGTACCGTCAATCCAGCCTTGCGCCAGAAAGGGAGCAGGTCGGCGCTGGCCGAAAAGGCAGAACCGAGGTAATCGATCCCCGCCTGACGATAATGTTCTTCAAGCCTGCCAAGCAGCAGCGAACCCAGCCCGTGGCGGTGTAGCTCGGGATGGATGGCGATACGCATCACCCGGGCGTAGCTGCGCGCCCCCGCGGTTTTGAAACCGGCATGGGCCAGCAGCGACTGGGGCAGCAGATGGCCGCGCGGACGGCGGCGCCCGGCCCAGATCGCCTCGGCCAGTTCAGGGTCAATTCCCCCTTCCCGCGCCACCAGCGCCACTCCCAGCAAGCTCTCATCCTGCTCCAGCAGATGGATGTCGAGATCCGGGCTCTCCAGCAGGGATCTGAGATCGCTCGGCGTAGTCTGGTAGTGAGCCAGCACCAGCAGGCCGAACAGCTGGTTGAGCAACTCCTCGTCGCTCGCCAGCGCCTCTTGACTGAGCAGACGCCAGCTCGGGCTGGTCGGCGGCAAGGGCGTTGCTACTTCGGCATTGAGGCCGAGCAGGCGGAAGATTAGCGGCTCCAGCGGATCGCGCTCACTCCAGCGAATGGGCTCAGAGAGGTGGATCTCCTGCCACTCCGGGGTCTGGCTATCGAGCACCCGCTTGAAGCGCAGGTGAAAACCGCGCCCCGTCCCCTCGTAACCGTGCTCGGTGGTGGCAAACACGATGCGGCTATGGCGGGCCAGCATGGCTTCGAGCAGCGGGGTCGGAATGGCGGCCGCTTCATCCACCAGCAGCAGATCGGGATTCATCGCCTCGTGCACCAGCCGATCCGGCGAGCAGTAGCTCAGTCCGGTCAGCTGTTCCGGCGTAGTATCTAGCCCGCGAGCGGCGTGGGCAAACAGGGTCGCTACCGTTGCCTGCGAGGGGGCCGTCACCACTATGTTCAGCGAGGGTTGCTGGCGCAGCAGCTCGGCGGCAGCCAAGCCCAGCAGCGTACTCTTGCCACGGCCACGGTCGGCGCTCAGCACCAGCGGCCGACGGCGATGACCGTGCAACACCTTGTGGATGGCGGGCAGCGCCCGTGCCTGATCGCAGCTCAGCCTGCGCTCTGGCCCAAGCGGTTGCCACGGCTGTGAGCAAACCGGCGGCTCCAGAGAGAGGGCCGGATTCCCCGCCAGCAACCGCACCAGCCGGGCGATAAAGCCGTGACCGGCCCGACCCGCCTCCTCCGGCTGCGCCACCAGCCGGATCCGGTCAGGATCCGGCCATGCAGGCCACTCTACTCTGGGCGGGGTCAGCAGCAACAGCAAGCCACCGGCGCATAGAGTACCTGCCAGCGCCCCGAAGGCATCGGGATGAAAGCCGCTGAAAGCGTTGAACACCAGCGTGTCGCACTCCTGACCGAGCCGCTGCTGCGCCTTGGCAGCGGGTTGCGGGGCATAACACTCGGGCCCGGCACCCAGCCAGAAGACGGTCTCACCGAGCAGGAATTGGGCGCGGGCAATGCAGTCGGCCTCCTCCCCCTCCAGCCAGATCAGGCGCCGTTCACCGGCGCGGGCCAGCGCCTCGCGCAGCAGGGTGACCTCTTGCAGAGTCATGAAGCCTGGCTGTCAGCCGGTTTGCGGGGCTCGAACATGCGATCTCCCATCTGATCGATAAAGGTGTGGGCCTTCTGCACCATGAAACGCTCGGCATCGGCCGGATTGGCAAACAGATCGGAGCGGATGAAACGATGGGTGTGCAGCACGCCGTCCAGCTCCTTGGTGATGCGCCCTGCCAGTCGGTACTGGCCACCTTCTGCCATGGGTTCCGGATAGATGAGATAGCCGGCATATTCGGTGGGGGTGACTTCCGGTGCCTTGGTCGGCTCGCCCCCGAACAGGGCGCTGAACAGTTTCTTGAACATGGTGCTCTCCTCTGGTTGCCAGCATTGTCCCCAAGGGGTTGCACAGTGGCAAGCAGGGGATCTTATTACCAATGGTTATTTGCACTACGAACCATTCTCATTTAGATTTCATTTAATTTCAGCGCGAGGTAACCACCATGTACGTCTGTTTGTGCCGCGGCATCACAGATACCCAGATCCGCAAAGCGGTGCAGTCAGGTAAAAGCGAATTCCGCCAGCTCAAGCAGTCGCTCGAGGTGGGCGCCCAGTGCGGCAAATGCGTGCGCATGACCATGGAGATTATCGCCGCCGAACTCGACAAGCTGGAGCAGGAGCAACCCGTGCTCTACTACGAAGTGGCCTGATCCTGACACCTCTTTTCTGATGCGACCCGCCAACAGGGTCACCCCTTTTCTCAGGCGAGCTGGCTCGCCAGACCTCTTGTTGTCACTTTTCTGGACTAAGCTCTAACGATCGGAGCCTCAGGCACGAACCAAGGAGCACTGTCGATGAAAGGAGATCCCAAGATCATTGCCCACCTCAACAAGGTGCTGGCCAATGAGCTGATTGCCATCAACCAATACTTCCTGCACGCCCGCATCTACGATGACTGGGGCCTCAAGGCGCTCGGGCACAAGGAGTATCACGAGTCTATCGATGAGATGAAACACGCCGACGAGCTGGTCAAGCGCGTGCTGTTTCTGGAAGGGCTGCCCAATTTGCAGGATCTGGGCAAGCTGCGTATCGGTGAAACGGTGGAAGAGATGCTGCGCTGCGACCTGTCGCTGGAGATGGATGCCATCCCCGACCTCAAGGTAGCCATCGCCTATGCCGAGTCGGTGCAGGACTACATCAGCCGCGACCTGTTCCAGGAGATCCTGGAGGATGAGGAGGAGCACGTGGACTGGCTGGAGACCCAGCTCGATCTTATCGATCGCATCGGGCTGGAAAACTACCAGCAGTCGCAACTGCATCACGGCTCCTGAGCCAGCAGGCCAGCAAGCAAAGAGACCCGCCAGCGCGGGTCTCTTCATTTGAGCAGCCATGACCCGAAAACTTTTCGACAGGATCACAGTTAATACGCCCGACACAGCATCTGTCATGGCTTTCGATTAGGATACGGCTCTCTGCCAATAACAATGCTACGGACGATTTCCATGGAACAGATTGCACGCGAGATGGCGCCCCACAAACGGGTGGCACTGGTGGCTCACGACAACATGAAGACCCCTCTGCTGAACTGGGTGATGCGCCGCAAGGAGGAACTCAAGCTCCACCACCTCTATGCAACCGGCACCACCGGCACCATGCTCGGCAAGCAGGCACAACTGCCCATCACCTGCCTCTTCTCCGGCCCCATGGGGGGCGACCAGCAGCTCGGCGCCCTGATCGCCGAAGGGAAGATCGATGTGCTGATCTTCTTCTGGGATCCCCTCAATGCGGTGCCCCACGATCCGGACGTGAAGGCGCTGCTGCGCCTCGCGGCAGTCTGGAACATCCCGGTAGCCACCAACGAAGCGACCGCCGACTTCATCATGGACAGCCCCCATATGCGCCAGGCGTTCAGCGTGCAGATCCCGGATTACGCCGGTTATCTGAAGGCTCGCACCGAGTGATCGGCTAACCCGTGATGCAAGAGGGCCGCAACAAGCGGCCCTCTTTAATTGGGAAAATGCATCAGCCAGGGAAACAAACCGGCGCCGGCTTATAGCGCGCGGGCGAGAATGCGTGCCACCCGATCCGGGTCGATATCCTGCTGCTCACCGAGCGCGGTGCGCCCCACCCGCTTGAGATTGGAGCAGACCGCCGGAATGCAACTTTCGCTGAGGCCATAATCGGCCAGCCGGGTACCCAGTCCCATCTTCTGGAAGAACTGCTCGGTGCGGATAATCGCCTCTTCGATGCGCAGGGCCTTGTCCTCGCGGGTCGAATGCCACACCCGCTCGGCAAACTGGGCCAGCTTGTCCTGCTTCTGGCTCGCCCGCTCACGGAGCAGCGAAGGGAGCACCACGGCCAGACTCTGGCCGTGATCCAGCCCGTAGAGCGCCGTCAGCTGATGGCCGATGGCGTGAGAGGCCCAATCCTGCGGCACCCCACAGCCGATAAGGCCGTTGAGCGCCAGACTGGCGGCCCACATCAGATTGGCCCGTACCTGATAGTTGGTAGGCTCCGCCAGCGCCCTGGGGCCGTTCTCCACCAGCACCTGCAGCAAACCTTCCGCCAGCCGATCCTGTACCTCGCCTCCCACCGGAAAGGTGAGGTACTGCTCGGCAATATGGACGAAGGCATCCACCACTCCGTTACCGGTCTGGCACGGCGGCAGGCTGTAGGTGGTGGTCGGGTCGAGCACCGCAAACTGCGGCTGCACCAGCGAGCTTCTGAAGGAGATCTTCACATCCCCCCGGCTCACCACCGAGGTGGGATTGCTCTCGGAGCCGGTGGCTGGCAGGGTCAGCACACAGCCCATCGGCAGCGCCTTGTGCACACTCGCCTGTTTACCGCAGATATCCCAGGGATCATCCCCCTCGTAGCAGGCGGCGGCCGCAACAAACTTGGTGCCATCCACTACCGAGCCGCCGCCGACGGCTAGCAAGAAGTCGATGCGATCGCATTTAACCTGCGCCACCGCCTCCATCAACAGCTCGAATCTGGGGTTGGCACCGATGCCGGAAAACTCCTGCCACGTCACCCCCTCCAGCGCCCGGGTCAACTGCTCATACACCCCGTTCTGCTTGATGCTGCCACCGCCGTAGAGCACCAGCAGCCGGCTGCCGGGCGGGATCAGTTCGGGCAGGCTGGCGATCTGCCCCTCGCCGAAACAGATACGGGTCGGATTGGCATATTGGAAGTTGTACACGGCGGACTCCTCGACTGGCTCAATGCGCGAACATTGTGCGCCTGTGGGGAGGTGAGGTCAAAAGAGGTGGCAGAAGCTTGCCCATCGGCGGTCGACACTGGCCCATCTGTGCCGACCGGGTAGATCTCAGAACAGCGGCAGGATCAGGCAGTTTTGGCCTCATCTTTGGATGAGCTCTTCTTGCCGGTCAGGCGATCCATCGCCTCCTTGAGCATCGCCTCTCGCTGTTCGTTGAGCGGCTTGCTCTGCTCCGCCCGCTCTTCCGGCGTCAGCTTCTTGTTATCGGCGATGGTCTTGAGCTTCTCTTCGATCTCGTTGAACTTCTTGCGATCGAAACCAAGCGCCTTGTCCACCAGCTGCTGCACCACGCCCCCCTTGTCGGAGCTCATATCGAGCGCCGGTGGCAACTTGTTGTTCTTGGCCAGATGTTCGTAGGTCAGCACCTGCTGGGCCTGGCCGGTCATGCGCTGGGTAGAGAGGCTGACCATCTCCTCCCAGCCACCGCCCTGACCGCCGCTACTGGCACTGTTGAGGGTAGCGAGGGCGCGGTTGTTGGAGGCGCTCTGGGCAAGCTGCTGGCTGTAGGGTTTGATATCCATGGGGGCTCCAATTCAGTGCGCATCTGCGGCAATGGGCACAGGCTGATCCGGTCACATGGGGCGTCATGCCCCACCATTATTAATTAAACCAGCAAGTTACAGGCCAACTTGTCAGATAGTTCGAGATCCAGAGATATGGCGGATCTCGCCACGCCCCCACGCAAGGCTGACGTCAGAATCATGACTCATCTGCTGCCTGCTCACGCTGTTTTGGCACATTTTGCCGTCCACGCGCCACGATGCCAGAGAAAAGTCAGGAACCGCAGCTCAATCACAAAACAAACAACCAGCGAGGCATACAATTTTGGCGCACATAACAACCAGCCAGCCGTGTCATGGATGATCTGTTCGAAAAACCAATAACAGGCAGACCAATCTGCCATGCTCACTCCGCGGCCAGTTCGCAGTTGCAGCCTCCCCACACCTCATCCCCTCGTCTGACTCTCACTCACCGCAACCCTTCGGGTACACCTATGAAAAAACACACCTTGAGTCTTCTCTCCGCCACCCTGCTCACCCTGCTTGGCACCAGTGCCGACGCCTGTACCGGCCTTATCGTCGGCAAGGGCGCCAGTGCCGATGGCAGCGTGATGATCGCCAGAAACGAGGATTTTGGCGTCAACAACTGGAACAAGTACCTCGCCTTCCGGCCCGCGCAGCAGAACGAGGGCAAGATCTGGAAGCTGGGTAACGGGCTGGAAGTGCCGATGCCAAAGGCGTTTTTCGCCTACTCCGCCATTCGTGACTGGGATGCCACAGCCAGCGACCCCGACGGCAAGTATTACGAGGAGCGCGGCATCAACGAGTTCAACGTCGCCATTTCGGCCACCACCAGTGCCGAGGTCAACGACAAGGCCCAAAAAGCCGATCCGCTGATCGAGAAAGGAGTGATTGAAGCCATCATCCCGACCCTGATCCTGCCGCAGGCCAAGACGGCCAAAGAGGGGGTCGAGCTGCTCGGCCGCTATGTGGAGCAATATGGCGCCGGTGAGGGCAACAGCCTCTATCTGGCGGATGTGAACGAGGCCTGGCTGATGGAGATCGGCTCCGGCCACCACTGGATCGCGGTGCGGGTGCCGGACGACAGCTACGCCATGGTGGCCAACGGCCTGCGCATCCACGGCGTCAATCTCGACAGCGCCGATGTGCTGCACTCGCCCAAACTGCTGGAGTTCGTGCGCGAACACAAACTGCTGGATAACGCCGACACGAAAGAGTTCAACTTCGCCAAGGCGTTCGGGGTGATTGCCGATCCCTACAACGTGGATCGGGAGTGGCTCGGCCAGAAAATGCTGACCGCCTCCCACAAACAAGCGACCCGGCAGGCACAATATCCGCTGTTTATGAAACCGGATGCCCCCATCGCCGTGCCGGACGTGGCCAGGGTGCTGAGCGCCACCTATGACGGTACGCCGCTCGCGGGCAAGGCGGAGCGGCCGATCCGCGTCGATCGCCAGCTGGAATCCCACGTCATCCAGCTGCGCAAGGAGATGCCCAAAGAGCTGCAGGGGCTCATCTGGCAGAGCTACGGCGTGCTGGCTGAATCGGTCATGGTGCCGCTCTACAACACCCTGGAGTCCTACCCCCTGCCCTATCGCACCGGCAGCGACAACTACTCCGATGATTCTGCCTACTGGCAGTTCCGCAGCCTGACCGCGCTGGCCAGTGCCGATCCGGACAAATACCTGCCGCTGCTGCGCGGCGTCTGGAGCAAAGAGAGCACCAAGCTCTACAAGGAGGTGGCCCTGCTCGACCAGAGCCTGAAGCAGGCCTATGCCAGCGACAAGGCTACAGCCATCGGGCTGGCCGCCGACTACTCCTACGGCCAGTTGGAGCAGACCTATCAGATGGCCAAAACGCTGCGCTACAAGCTGATGACGGATCTGACCAAGCGCACCGAGAAGAAGTATTCGCCGGAGGAGTTCAAGAAGATCATGAGCCTGTAATCGGCTCGCCAACGCAAAGAGGCTCCCACGGGAGCCTCTTTGTTTCAACCAATGCAGCGATCAGCGACGGCTGATATTGAGCGGGCCGAAGGTCTGCGCCACCGGCATGATCTCGATGCTGTTGATGTTGACGTGGGCCGGTTGCTGGCTCACCCAGAGCACGGTATTGGCGATATCTTCCGGCTGGATCGCCTCCACCCCCTGATAGACGGAGGCCGCCTTGGCATCGTCACCGTGGAAGCGCACGTTGGAGAACTCGGTGCCGCCGCACAGGCCAGGCTCCACGTTGGTGACGCGGATGGCGGTGCCCGCCAGATCGGCGCGCAGGTTGAGGCTGAACTGCTTCACGAACGCCTTGGTGGCGCCGTAGACGTTGCCGCCCGGATAGGGGTAGGTGCCCGCGATGGAGCCGATGTTGATGACGTGACCGCGATTGCGCGCCACCATGCCCGGCAGCAGCAGGCGGGTGAGCAGGGTCAGACCGCTGATGTTGGTGGCGATCATCTGCTCCCAATCTTCCAGATCCGCCTTGTGGGCCGGCTCCAGCCCCAGCGCCAGACCGGCGTTGTTGACAAGCAGATCCACCTCGCTCCAGGCGGCTGGCAGAGCGGCGATGGCGGCGCGGGTAGCCGCCTTGTCCTGCACATCGAACGCCAGCGGCAGGAACTGCTCGCCCAGCTCGTCAGCCAGCGCAGCCAGCCGCTCGGCACGGCGACCGGTACCGATCACCTTGTACCCCGCCTGCACCAGCTGGCGGCTGATGGCTTCACCAAAACCGGACGAGGCGCCCGTTACCATTGCAATCATCTGAACCTCCATTAACTCAACCGATATTGTTATTTATGTTGTTGAAACCAATCTGATTTATTCATCGCTCAATTCACGTCCGGTCGCCTTGCGCCAGACAAATACCACCAGATGGAGCAGCAACAGGCCCGAGCCACCCAGCGCAAACAACAGGCCGGTGAGGGCGTTGACCGAGGTATCGGCGCCGCACCACCACCAGACCAGCCAGCCACTCAGACCGATGACAAAGGTCTGGATGGCACAGACCGGGCAGCGCCCCAGCTTGGCCCTGATGGCGGTGGCAAGACAGTTATCGCAGCTCATCCTGCTCCTCGATGTTGCTTGTTCAATACGGTCAGTTGGCCTGTGAAGATGGCTTGCGCGCCTGAGTACGAGCCACTCTGCGCCGCTCACGCTCCTCGTCGCTCACCAGCGGCAGCACCAGCCGGTGGGCGTGCTGGTCGCGGCCATAGTAGTCCGCCAGCCGCTGCTGGGGACGAAATCCCAATCCCTGATAGAGCGCCAGCGCCTCTTCGTTGGCGTCCCCCACTTCGAGGCGAATCGCCCCCCAGCCAGCGGCCTTGCCCTCGCGGATCACCTGCTCCAGCAGACGCCGCGCCCAGCCCAGACGACGCACCGTCCAGCGGATAGCCAGCGCCTGAATGACCAGCCGATCCCAGCCTCTGTGCTCCAGCAGGCAGAGATAGCCCATCAGCTGATGTTTCTCGTCCAGCAGCAACAGGGTGCGCCCCTTGGCGTGGGCCAGCAGATAGTGCCAGCGGCTGCGGCCAAAGGCGACTTCGGGGGGAAAACAGTAGCGTTCCAGATTAACGATGGCGCCCAGATCATCGGTTCGGGCCGCACGTACGGTCAACACGGGGAGTCCTTGTTCGGTTATTTATCCTCAGCACCAAAAATGCGACTTGTATCACAAGTTACCAAGGCGTCATATTAGGCACTGTAACCTCTTGTTTCCCCTCGCGCCATTGTCGTGCTTGTCGGTGCATCGAAGCCCACTGGGGATCCTGCCTGTTCAGGCAGTCTGATCTGTGGAGCCGAAAATATGAGTACCTATGTCATCGTCGAAGAACTGGGCGACTGGCCTTGCCATGCCGATTATCTGCTGACCGCCCGCACCTATCTGCAACATGGCGTGCCGACCACCGGCGGGAGGCCCCGCATCATCAACCTCTGCCGCAATCTGGAGCACCTGAGCGCAGGCTACTACTGCTCGCTGCTGGCCCAGGCCCGCGGCCACCACTGCCTGCCGGGTCTGCAAGCCATCAGCCGACTGCAACCCCAGCAGCCACCGGCCAAGCTGTGGCGCAAGGCGCAGGGATGGCTGGCCCAGCAGAGCGAGGATCGGATTAGAGTGCGCGCCATCTTCGGCCAATGTGAACAGAGCGAGCTGGCGGGGCTGGCCCGCTACTACTATGGCCTCAGCCAGTTGCCGCTGCAGGAGCTGACCCTCAAGCGCGGCCGCCACGGCTGGTCGGTGCGCCAGCAGCAGAGCCTGTCACCGCTGGAGCTGAGCCCAAGCGAGAAAGAGCTGATGCTGCACCACGCTCAGGCACTGGTGGGCACCGGTGACGAGGAGCAGGCGGCGCCGCTCTATCAGCTCGCCATTCTGGTCGACCCCAACGACGGCCGTGCCAGCAGTGATGGGCTGGCGCTGGAGCGCTTTATCCGGGCTGCCGCCGCCCAGGGCATCCGGGCCGAGATCCTGCCACCGTCAGCCATCGAACGGCTGCCGGAGTTCGACACCCTCTGGCTGCGTGCCGAAACCGCGGTCGGCCACTACACCTTCGAATTTGCCCATCGCGCCGAACAGCTCAAGATGCCGGTAATCGACAGATCCCGCGCCATCCTCGCCTGCAGCAACAAACTCTATCTCTACGAGCTGATGGTGCGCAGCGGCGTGCCCATGCCGCCCACCACGGTGGTGACCCGCCGCGGCCGCCACCATGTGGACGAGCTGGTGCAACGGCTCGGCCTGCCGCTGATGGTGAAGGTGCCCGACGGTGCGCAGGGGCGCGATCTCGCCATGGCCAGCGACGAGCAGCAGCTGGCCCGCCTGCTGGACGAGGGGCTGGGTAGATCCGCCCTGCTGCTGGTGCAGAGCCGGATCCCCGCCGAGTTCGACTGGCGCATCGGCTTTCTCGACGGCTCGCCGCTGTTCGCCTGCCGCCGCTACCGGCCCGAACCGGGCAACCGCATTCGCCGCCGCAAGCACCCCCTCGACATGAGCCGCATCGAGGCGCTGCCGCTTAACGAGGTGCCGGAGCGGGTACTGCAGACCGCTCGCCGCGCAGTGCATCAGCTCGGCAATGGCCTCTACGGGCTCGATTTGCGCCAGCAAGGGCGTGACTGCGTGCTGCTGGAGATCGTCGACAACCCCTGGATCCGAGGCGATATCGAAGACAAGGAGGCGCAGGATCTCTACGAGCGACTGGCCCGCGCCTTCCGCCAGCGGCTGGAAAACCGGGGCCAGACCACCGCATAACCCGCCATGACTTTGTCGCCCACAATGACAGAGAGGGCCCCGCGATGGCGCCCTCTCTCATATCAACGCGTGCTGTGGCTGACTTATTGCAGACGCAGGAAACGCCCGCTCAAGGGCGGTATCTCCACCGTCACACTGCTGCCGCCGATGGCCAGACTCTCGCCGCTTTGCAGATCCACCAGCGCACTGCCACTGCGCAGCTTGCCTGTAGGCAGGTTGTAGCTGAGCGCCGTGGTGGAGAGGTTAAGCAGGTAAACTATCTGCTCCCCCGCCGTCTGCTTGATGTCACCATAGAGGCTGCCCTCGGCCACCAGTTTGACTCGCTCTCCCTGATAGAGAGCGGGGTGCGCGGCACGCATCGCCAGCAGCTGGGCGAGCCACTGCTTGAGCTCGGCCTGTTCGCTACCCGGCACAAAACCGGTGACAGCGGGCACCTTGCCGTCGCTGCGGGCCACATGATCGTCGCACAAGCCCTGCGCCGCACAGTCACCGCTGACCTTGGCAGCAAAGCCCGGCACCTCGTCGCCAAACTCCTCGCCATAGTAGAAGGTAATCGGGCCGGAGCGAGCCGCAATAAAGCTGAAGGCCGCCTTGTGGCGCTGCCAGTACTCGGTCGACTTGAAGTTGCCACGCTCCAGCAGATCACCGAAACGCACCAGATCGTGGTTGCCCAGCATCAGATTCGGCATTGCGTGATTCGGGTAGTTCTCCACCTTGTTCCAGCTGGCGTCAAGCACGCTGGCCCCCTGCCCGCCCTTGCCGGACTCCTCGACCGCCAGCGCCTGCACGATGCCGTAGCGCAACGGGAAGTCAAAGGCTGAAGAGAGCGCCGGATTGTCGCTGCTGCCGTAAGCCTGGGCGCGAATATCGTCAGCCCCCTTCCACACCTCGCCCACCATATAGCCAAGGGTGCCCCACTGCTGACCGGCTGCCTTGCGCGCTGCGCTGGCCTGCTCCACCTCGCTGCGAATGGCGCGCCAATCATCCAGCCCAAGCTGATAGGCTTGATCGAGGCGCCATCCGTCGATGCCGTACTGCTCGACCCAGTAGCGGGCTACCTCCTTGAAGTAAGCGAGGCTCTCCGGCTTGCTGTAATCCACCAGCTGGCCGGGATAACCCGCACCGCCGCTGGTGAGGGCTGGCTGACGCCCCTCTGGCGAGGGCTTGCTCACCCCCACCTTGTTGACATGGCCAAACACCCCGTCGAGGAAGACATAGAGGCCGCGCTGGTGCGCCCCGTCCACCAGCTGTTTGAGCTTGGCATTGCTGCCAAAGTTGGGATCCACGGTAAAAAAGTCGCAGGCGAAGTAGCCGGTGGCATCAAGCTTGTTATCGCCGCCTTGCCCCGCGCAGGAGTCGAACACCGGGGTGAGCCAGATGGCGTTGACGTTGAGACTCTTGATGTGGTCGAGACTGTCGATGATCCCCTGCAGATCGCCGTTGTGCTGGGAGGGGCCATAGCCGACGCCGTAGTTGGCACTGCCGTCACCATCGGCAAACGACTCCACCATTACCTGATAGATGCGCAGGTTGCAGGCGAGTTGATCGTCGCCATAGCAGGCACGACTGGCCGTGGAGACCGGAGGGTGAGTGACCGGCGGATTGACGACGGGGGGAGCGCTCTCCCCACCTGAACTACCGCTGCCGCCGCAAGCCGCAAGTAACAGGGCGGCCCCGAGCAGGCCGCCATAGCGTAACGTTCCCTGTTTCATTGTTATGTTCCCGCTGTGAGAGCAGGCGTCTGATACGCCTGTTTTTCACCATGATAGCGATGCTCACACAGCGGTGTCTGTGACTGAAAACGTTATCTGACTCAACTGGTTAGAGCACCCCTGCCGAGACAAAACGGTAGTTGAGCGAGAGCCAGTAGGCGCGGCCCGGCTCGGGGATGCGGCCGCTCTGCTCATAGCCCAACCCCGCCTGACTGGCGTGCACCGACTTGGAGAGGTGCTCGTAGTAGAAGGTGTCGAACAGGTTGTCCACCCCGGCCGAAAGCTGCCACCCTTTGGCAAACTGCCAGGCGCCGCTCAGGTTCATGGTGAAGAAGCCCGGAGTCTCCCCCTGATCCTGACCCGCGACCGTGCCGGAACCGACGTCCACCCGATCCTGCGCCGCCACCGCGCGCCCCAGCAAGGTAAAGCTCAGCGCCTCGTCCGGCTGCCAGCCCAACGCCAGCTTGCCATCAAGCGGCGGCATCTGGGCCAGCGGCTTGTTGTCGCTCTGGTTTTCGCCATAGACCACCGCCAGACCACCATCGAGACGCCACTGCTCGGCAAACTGCCAGCGCCCCTCCAGCTCGCCACCCCGGGTCTGGGCATCGATATTGCGCGCCTTGTTCGACTTGCTGTTGTAGAGCAGGTAGTCCTTGATGTCGGCGCTAAAGAGGGAGAGGGTCAGGTCCAGCTCGCGACTGCGCAGGGCCAACCCAGCATCCCACTGGCGACTGCGCTCCGGGTTGAGGGTAAACGGGGTACTGTCCTTGCTGCGCTCCCAGTAGTCCGGCGCACGCTCTGCCTGCCCCCAGGCCAGATAACTGGACCAGCGGGGCGACCACTGGTACTCATAGCGACCGAAACCGCTGTCGAGGTGTTCGGTCTCACTGTAGAGAGTCTGATCCCCCGCACCATAGCGAGTTGTCTCGACCCTATCCTGCCGGTAACCCCCCTTGTAGCTGTGAGCCCCCTGCTGACGACCCAGTTCGGCGAAGCCGCCCTGCTGCTCGAAACGCAGGGTGCGCTGACGATCTTTGGTGGCATAGTCGACCCCACTCCGACTGCGATGCTGATCCCGGTTGCTGTCTAGCCCTGCGGTCAGCAGCCAGTCGGCAGGCAGGGCGATATCGTTGGCCCAGCGCCCGCCGGTATTGCGGCGATCCGGGTTGGAGAGCATCTTCATGCCGCTGTTTGGCCGCAGGCTAAAGTTGTCCATGATGTGGTCTATGTAGTTGTCCCACAGGGTCAGCTCGCTGCGCTGCCAGTGAGTGGTGACCTGCTCCTGCTTGAGCTTCAGCCCGAAGGATTCGCGATCAAACATGGGGCCATCCATGGTGCGGTCCGCATAGGCGGCGCGGGCGTTGCTGCGCTCGGCGGTCAGTTCCAGCCAGGTGTGCTCCCCCGGCGTCCAGCCCAGCTGGGCGGTGCCGTTCTCGCGGCGATAGAAAGATCGCACCTTGTTACCGTGACCATCGCGGTAATCGTCGCTATCGGAGTGGGTGAACTGACCGCGCAGATAGCCGTCGGTCGAGCCCGCCGTCATATCCACCATCTGATCATCACGGCCAAAGCTGCCATAGAGGGCCGAGGCATCGGCCTTGAGGCCCGGTGCGGTGAACTCGGGCCTGTCCCGCTCGAACAGTACGGTTCCCGCCAGGGTGGCACCCTGCTCGAGGGATTGCGGCCCCTTCAGCACCCGGATCCGGTCAAAGGATTGGGGGAACACATAGGCGGTGGGCGGGTCCATCCGGCCGCCACACCCACCGGCCAGCATGCCGCCATCCATCTGCACGTTGAGGCGGGACATCCCCATCCCCCGCAGTACAGGGTCGCCACCGAGCCCCCCTTTGCGCACCATGCTCATGCCGGTGACATTCTTCAGATAACCGGCGCCGTCGGCAGCGGGCATGGGGGAACCGGGCTTCTTGGGATCCAGCGTCACTTCAAGTGTGCTGGCGGGGCGGGTTGCCACCACCACCATGGGATCCAGCTGTTGAACCGATTCCTGACCGGCAGCGCCGTGACAGGCGAGCCCGCCCACCAGCAGGGCAAGAGGTGTGCGCATATGACAAGCCATACATTTTCCTTATGTATTTGTTTATTTTGTTATTTTCATTCAACCGACCAAACCTTTCAGCAAGGGAAAGGTTTGCCATCAGGCCGCAAAAAAGGCCTGCGGCGCGAAAGCGGCAAGCCTCTGTCAGGTGAAGCGAAGGCAAGTTGGCAAAATGTTGCGCAGGTTTTACCCAAGTTGGCTCAGAAAGGCAAACGGGCAAACATTCCAGTAACAGGAATCTGGCGTTGGCTCACAAAAAATGGGGATTAGCTGAAGGCTTCCCGCTCATCGATGGGAGAGATGAGGTGATAGACCTCATGGGCGGATAGCGTGCAGCCAACAGGCCACTCCAGCTGGTGGTGACGGTTGATGAAGACCCGGGCGCAGTGACGCTCGCTCTCCAGCTTTGCAAACAGCGGCTGGGTTCGCCAGGGGGTCAGATCCAGCACACCCGTGGTTCCATCCGATAACACCAGAAACAGGCGCCATCCCCGCACATACTCGACATCGATAAAGACCGGCATCCCTTCGGCTCCGATTGAGATAATTCGCGGCAATTATAAACACCAGTTCACCATCCATACACGCTGTGGCTCACATTTTACCCAGCAGATTATGCTGTGCTCATTAGTGGCGCGACATCACATTTTTAGATGATAAATGTGTTAATGCCGACTTTTAACAAACTTGAATGCAACCTTAACCAATTCGATCTGTCATAACCTCACAACAACTAAAAAAACGTCTGTGGACAGACGTTTACAGTCTCATTCAGGAACAAACATGACAGATCTAAAACAGCGACTCGGCCCGTTCTGGCCCTTCGCCGTCTTCTGCGCGCTCGCGCTTTTTTCTCTCTCTTTCAGCCGAATCGCCCTCGGTCTCTGGCAACTGGAACGGGTGGATGCCGTGGCCGGTTGGCAGGAGATGCTGCTGCAAGGGATCCGGGTCGACTTTGCGACCCTCTGCTGGGTCTGGGGTGTCCCCGCCATGCTCACTCTGCTGCTGGCAGGCCCCCATGCCATCGGCCGGGGCTGGCTGCAACTGATGCGCGTCTGGCTGACCGTCGGACTCTGGCTGATGCTGTTCCTCGAGATCTCCACCCCCTCGTTTGTCACCGAATATGGCGTGCGTCCCAACCGTCTCTATGTGGAGTACCTCATCTATCCGAAAGAGGTGTTCGCCATGCTGTGGGCGGGGCGCAAAGCCGAGCTGCTGCTGGCGTTACTCTTCAGTGGCGCCGTGCTGACCGGCGGTTGGTGGCTGAGCGGCCGTCTGGTGCATGGCCTCAGCTTCCCCCGCTGGTATCTGCGTCCGGCCTTCGCCCTGCTCATTCTGGCCATAGGTTTTCTCGGTGCCCGCTCCAGTCTCGGCCACCGCGCCCTGAACCCGGCCATGGTCGCCTTTGCCGAGGATCCGCTGGTCAACTCGCTCACCGTCAACTCCGCCTACTCCCTCTTCTTTGCCATCAAACAGATGGGCGCCGAGGAGGATGCCGGCCAGTTTTACGGCGAGATGACCCCTCAGAAGGTGCTCGAAGTCATGCGCAAGGAGAGTGGCCGTCCGGCCAGTGATTTCAACTCAGATCTGCTGCCCAGCCAGACCTTCAACCAGGCGAGCTTCCAGGGTAAACCGAAGAATCTGGTGATCCTGCTGCAGGAGAGCCTGGGCGCCCAGTTTGTCGGCTCCCTCGACGGCCTGCCGCTTACCCCCAACATCGACGCCCTGTCGCAGCAGGGCTGGGCCTTCGAGCAGCTCTACGCCACCGGCACCCGCTCGGTGCGCGGTATCGAGGCGGTACTGACCGGCTTCACGCCGACCCCGGCACAGGCGGTGGTCAAACTCGGCAAGAGCCAGACCAACTTCTTCACCATCGCCGATCTGCTCAAACAGCGGGGTTACGACACCAGCTTTATTTATGGCGGCGAGAGTCACTTCGACAACATGCGCAGCTTCTTCCTCGGCAACGGCTTCACCACCATCGTCGAACAGAAGGATTTCGACAATCCGGTGTTCAAAGGCTCCTGGGGCGCCTCCGATGAGGATCTGATGGCCAAGGCCGACGAGACCTTCAAAGCACTGCACAAGGAGGGTAAACCTTTCTTCAGTCTGGTGTTCAGCTCCAGCAACCACGATCCGTTCGAATTCCCGGACAACCGCATCGAACTCTTCGAGCAGCCCAAGCAGACCCGCAACAACGCGGCCAAGTATGCGGATTACGCCATCGGCGAGTTCTTCAAAAAGGCGAAACAGTCCGACTACTGGAAGGACACCCTGTTCCTGGTCATCGCCGATCACGACAGCCGGGTCGGTGGCGCCAGTCTGGTGCCCATTCCCCGCTTCCATATTCCGGGGGTTATCGTGGGCGATGGCATAGTGCCGAGAAAGGATTCGCGTATCGTCAGCCAGATCGACATGGCGCCTACCCTGCTCTCCCTGATGGGGATCAGTGCCGACTACCCCATGCTCGGCAAGGATCTGACCCGTATGCCCGCCGACTGGCCGGGGCGCGCCATCATGCAGTACGACAAGAACTTCGCCCTGATGCGCGGCAAGGATGTGGTGATCCTGCAACCGGAACGGGCGGCAGAGGGCTATGTCTACGACAATGCCAGCGAGAAGCTGACTCTGGCGGCGCAGCCGGACGCCTTGAAGGAGGATGCCCTCGGTCTTGCCCTGTGGGGCAGCATGGCCTATCAGAAGAGTCTCTATCAGACGGCCAAGGATGAACGCACCGCAGCCAATTGAGCCACCCGAGCAAATTCAATCGATAGCAGAATGGAAAAAACCGCCAGCTGGCGGTTTTTTCCATCTATCCATACCGTCGGCCCACAGGCCGTTATGGCTGGGGAAAGCAGGGCAGGGAGCGGCTGAACTTGTGCTCGAATACCAGCGAGGTTTCGAGGTGCACCACCTCCTCGCGGGAGGTGAAGTGATCAAAGACAAAGTTGCGCAGGTGCTCGGTGTCGGAGACACAGAGGTGCACCAGAAAATCATCCTTGCCCCCCATGTGGAACAGGCTGATCACTTCGGGCAGCGCAAGAATGGCATCCCGGAAGGCATCGATGATCTGGCGGCTGTGGCGGGCCAGTTGCAGGGAGACCATGGCCTGAATGTGGCCACCGAGGGCCTGATAATCCACTTCGCAGTGCGCTCCCTTGAGCACGCCATCCTGCTGCAGCTTGCGCACCCGCTCCAGACAGGTGGAGGGGGCAACACCGACCAGCGCGGCCAGATCCTTGTTGGTCATGCCCGCATCCCGAAACAGATGGGCCAAGATATCCAAATCCAGTTGATCCAGGTTTCTCATCTTAACTCCTTGAACCGCTCAATTTTTTAGACTCTGCCCGTAAACCGGGGCAAACACAACGGCCATTGACATCCCCCCTGCCCCGCCTATCCTTGGCGCCATTCACCGGCCGCAGCCCTGCGGCCACCACGCGAGGATCCGCCATGCCCCCGTATCACCCCTTCTGGAGCCTTGAGGTTCCCCGTGTCGACGGTCAGCTGCTGCTGACCCCCTGCCCCGGCACCCAGCAGGTGCCGCTGACCCTGGCGCTCGATCAACTGCGGTTGGCCGGTGCCCACGGGGTGGTGACCCTGATGACAAGCGCCGAGTTGATCCGACTCGAACTGGCGCAGCTCGGCCAACAGGTCGAGCACGAAGGGATGCGCTGGCTCCACCTGCCCATCGAGGATGATCTGGCCCCCGATGCAGCCTTCGAGGCCGCCTGGCAACAGGCGCTGCCGCAGCTGCGCGAGCTGCTGGGGGATGGCAAACATCTGGTCATCCACTGCAAAGGGGGCAGCGGTCGTACCGGTCTGGTCGCCGCAGCGCTGCTGATGACCCTCGGCCAGCCACAGCAAGAAGCGATGGCCGCCATCAAGGCCCACAGACCCAAGGCGTTTACCCTGGCCTGCCACCGCCAATGGCTCGACAGGCTGGCCCAGCGGCTGGAGCTGGGCGACTGACTACTTGCCCCCTTGGTCATAGGTGAAGACCTTGCCGATATCCTCCACCCGATAGCTGGTGAGCTGATAGACGTAGTAGTTGAGCCAGTTGGCAAACAGCAGATGACCATGGCTGCGCCAGCTGGCGCGCGGGGTCTTGCCCGGATCGTTATTCGGGTAGTAGTTGACCGGAATAGCCGGGTCAAGGCCCGCCGCCAGATCCCGTTGGTACTCCCCATCGAGAGTCAGGGCGTCGTACTCCGGATGCCCGGTGACAAACACCTGACGACAATCCTTGGTCGCCGCCAGATAAACCCCCGCCTCTTCTGACTCGGCAAAAATCTGCAGATCGGTGTGGGCGCGGATCAAATCGCCATCAAACGCCGCATAGCGGGAGTGGGGCGCGACAAACTCGTCATCGAAACCACGCAGCAGCGGTTCGTGCTCATCGAGGCGATGATGATGATACACACCGGAGAGCTTCTCGCCGTGAGTCTGCTTCTCCATACCATACAAGGCTTTCAGCGCCGCCTGCACCGCCCAGCAGAGGAACAGGGTGGAGGTAACATGCTGATGGGACCACTCGATGATCTCGACGATACGCGGCCAATAGACCACCTCCTCGAACTCCACCAGCCCGAGCGGCGCCCCCGTGATGATCATGCCGTCGTAGTTGTTGCCACGCACCTGCTCGAAGTCGTGATAGAAGTTCTCGAGATGGGCCTGCGGCGTGTTCTTTGACTCCCTGTCATCAATGCGCAGCAGATCCACATCCACCTGCAGCGGCGAGTTGGAGAGCATCCGCATCAGCTGGATCTCGGTCTCAATCTTCTTGGGCATCAAATTGAGGATCAGTACCCGCAGCGGGCGGATGTTCTGGGTGACGGCCCGGGATTCCGTCATCACGAAGATGTTCTCCTGCCCCAACACTTCGGCTGCGGGCAACTGATCCGGGATCTTGATCGGCATGCTTACTCCCTGTACTGCATCGGTAAATATGTCTGGACATCCAGAAGCCTATAATAAAGCTCCCACCCTGTCATCAGATACCTTTTGTATTCACTCTCGCCTTTGACTAGCATACGGCTCAGTATCTCCCCTGCATCCAAGATAATGACCGGTATCAAGATTTCCGTAGATCGACTGCAAGTCGGCAACTATGTCTCCCTGCCACTGGGGTGGCGCGAACACCCGTTCCTGTTTTCCAGCTTCAAGATCAAGAATGAAGAGGAGATCGAGCTCATTCGCCGACTCGGTCTGAAACTGGTCACCATCATTCCCGACAAGAGCGACGTTCCGCCCAAGCCCCTCAATCAGGTACAGCCTCAACCACAAGAGAGCGCAGACGCCGCCCAGCGCCAGGCTCAGATGCAGCAGGAGAAGGACCGCCGCATCGAGCAGTTGCAGCAGTATCGTCGCAACCTGCAGCAGTGCGAGAAACAGTTTCAGCAGTCGCTGGCCCAGGTGCGCAGCGTGATGAGCAAGCTCCAGTCCCGCCCCCTCAATGCCATCGGCGAGGCGCAGGAGCTGGTCAACGCCATGACAGAACAGCTGCTCTCGGTGGACGAGATGGTGCTCCATCTGGTCTCCGACAGCGAGGATGGCAACAACCTCTACTTCCACTCCCTCAACGTCAGCGTACTCAGCATGCTGCTGGCCAAGGAGTGCAACATGTCGGCCGACCAGATCCGCCATATCGGTATGGGGGCGCTGTTCCACGACATCGGCAAACTGAAGATCCCGAGCCAGATCCTGCGCAAGACCGAGCCGCTCACCAGGCCGGAGCAGAACCTGATGGCCCAGCACCCGCGCTACGGGCTGGATCTGCTCAATCTGGCCAAGGATTTCCCGTCGGAAGCGAAGGGGATAGTGCTGCACCACCACGAATATCTCGATGGCAGCGGGCCGGAAGGGCTCAAGGGCGGCCAGCTCGATCAGCTCACCCAGATGGTGTCGCTGATCAACGAGTACGATAACCTCTGCCACATGCAGGCCAAGGTGCCCTACTCGGCCCTGAGCGGCCTCTACAAGCAGCGCAAGGCGCAGTTCAATCCGGAGTACCTCAGCATGCTGATCCGGTTGATGGGGATCTACCCCCCCGGCAGCGTGGTGCAACTCTCCAACGGTCAGGTTGGGCTGGTGATGTCGGTCAACGCTTCCCGCCTGCTCTACCCCTCGGTGCTGGTGTACGATCCGCGCATTCCCCGTCAGGAAGCCGCCATCATCGACCTGCAGCAAGCCGAACTGTCGATCGCCAAGGTGATCCACCCCAAACGGCTGCCGCCCGCCGTGTTCGAGTACCTCAATCCGCGTACCCGGATCAGCTACTACTTCGAGCACAACAAAGCCTGATTGTGTTGGCCCGAGGCCAACCATTGCCACCCGTTTAATCCAAGGAGCCTGCCATGCGTATCGAGATCATCAGTACCGGAGACGAAATAGTGACAGGTCTGGTGGTGGATACCAACGCGGCCTGGCTCAGCGCTCTGCTGCTGGAACAGGGGTGGCAGGTGCGCCGTCGCCTGACGGTGAGTGACAACCTCGCCGACCTGAAAACGGTGCTGCAAGAGAGTGCCAGCCGCGCCGAGGTGGTGCTGGTGTGTGGCGGACTCGGGCCCACTGCCGACGACCTGACCGCTCAGGCTGCCGCCGAGGCCTTTGACCAGCCACTCACCCTCTTCCCCGACTGGCTCGCTACCATCGAAGCGCGCTACGCCAGCCGTGGCCGCCCCATGGCACAAAGCAATGCCAAACAGGCCTGGTTGCCACAGGGGTGCGAGATCCTCGACAACCCGGTCGGCACCGCCTGCGGCTTTGTGGTGCGAAGTGGCCAGAGCCAGCTCTTCTTCACCCCGGGCGTGCCGTTCGAGTTTAAGCAGATGGTGCGCGAGCAAATTCTGCCGCGCCTCAAACAGCTGGCCGGGGCACAGATCGATACCGAGCTGCGTCGCTTTTACACCTTCGGCGTCTCGGAGTCGGCCCTCAGCGATATGCTGGATGGCGCCCCCTGGCCGATGGGTATCGAGCTGGGTTACCGATCCTCCATGCCCCTTATCGAGCTGAAACTGATCGGCCACGGCGCCAGTGCCGCTGATATGGAGAGTGCCGAGCGCCGACTGCTGGATACGGTCCGCCCCTGGCTGGCTGGCTGCGGAGATACGGAACCGGCGCAGCAGATCCTCGCGCTGCTGCAAGGCAGGCCGCTGTCTCTGCTGGAGGGAGAGAGTGGCGGCGCCCTGCTGGCGCTTTGTCACGGCCATTCCCGGCTGGAGGCCAACTTCAGTACACAACTGGCCGATGAGCTGGCGCAGCTACCGACGACCGATGCGGGCCTGCAACTGACCATAGGGCGAGAGGGGCCAGAGGGAGTGCCACTGCTGCTCAGCGCCGATGGCATGCACATCGGTCAGACAGTCAAGGTCAGCCACCCCGACCCGGAGAGCCGCCGCAAGATCCTCGCCTTTGCCGCCCTCGACATGCTGCGCCGCCATATGCTGGGTGAGCCGGTACTCGGCGATTACCTCACCCTGGCCAGAACAGCCCAGCGCAGCTGATAAGAACCGCCATTCCCCTGCCAGCGACTCTATGTCGCTGGCGCTGCGATCCGTCTTTTCACTCCGTTTCCAAACAGCGCCCACATTTATCTGGCCGCCATCACCGATTTGACTTCAATTCATTGACCATTCAGAGGAAATATCTGAATACTGCCCACTCTCAGGGTTGGCGACTCGCTTTATTAATCATTGAGAGATTAAATGACAGTAGAGGAGCGAGCCGATCGCTCCGTTCTCATCCAGCAAGGAGATGCGGTGTTAAGCAAAGAGTGGTTGCTGCTATCAAGCGATATGGAACTGGTCTGCCTGCGGATTGCCGCCGGTCTCACCAAACCTGTCACGGAACAGGATGTGCAGGCTCTGCTGCTCGCTTCCAACTGTCGCCGCTATCAGCCGCTGCCCGAGGGGATCAAACAGGCCATCAGCCTGCTCAACACCCTGCTCACCAACCCTGCCGCCCCCGTCCCCGCCAACCCCATCCCTGTCGGCAAGCGTCAGGATGCCCGACTCGCCGTAATAGTGGAGAAGGATCGCATGAGCGCCATCGCCCAGATCACTGCAGACTGGGGGGGCAAGTATGTGACGCTGGAACAGCTGAAAGAGGCGATCGCCATCAGCGAAATCAAACAGGGGGTGAGTGAGCAACTGCTCACCGCTGCCATCCAGTCGGCCAAGGAGGCCGCCCCCGGCAGTCAGCTCAAGCTGGTGATTGCCAACGGCCAGCCAGCCGTCAATGGTCAGGACACTCGCTATGAGCGGCTGGTGGAGACCCCGGCCGAACGGATCCTCAAACCGCAGGAGTTGGGTCATGGCAAGGTCGACCTGCGGGATCTCGGCTCCATCGTCACCGTCAAGGCCGGCGCTCCGCTGATGCGCCGTCATCCGGCCACCGTCGGGGTGCCCGGTTTTACCGTGACCGGTCAGGACCTACCAGCCAAGGATGGCAAAGACAGTCCGATGAGTGCTGGCGAGGGTACCTTTATCTCCCCCGACGATCCCGACCTGCTGATTGCCGGTCGGGCTGGCCTGCCCTGTCAGGAGAAAGCAGGCATGAAGGTGGACGAGGTGCTCAGCGTAAAACAGGTGGATGCCCGCCACGGCCATATTGATTTTGAAGGGGGCTTAATCGTCAGCGGCGACGTCAACCCGGGCATGAAGATCCGGGTCAGCGGTGACATCGTGATTGGCGGCTTTATCGAAGGGGGCTGGATCGAGGCGGGGGGCAGCATTACGGTACGCCACGGCATCATTGGCCGCCGCAACGAGCAGGGGGAGTACCTTTGCCAGCTCAATGCGCAAGGGGAGATCCACGCCAGTTACGCCCAGTATGCCCAGCTGGAAGCGGGGGGGGATATCCAGATCCAGAGCCAGCTCAGCCACTGCTACTCCCGCAGCGGACAAGATATCAAGGTAGGCGATAGCAACATGCGCAAAGGCACTCTGCTGGGGGGCACCAGCATTGCCAATCGCCTGATCATTGCCCCCAGCCTGGGGGCCGAGGCAGCCAACCATACCCGGCTGCAGATCCTTGGCGGCTACTTCACCCACAAGGAGCAGGAACACCAGCTCAAGCTGCGCCAGCAGGCGTGTCAGGCCCAGCTGGAGAAAATCAAGGAGCTGGTCATGAAGTTGCTGCAACTGCCCAGTGACAAGCGCAATCCGGATACCCTGCGCAAGCTCAAACCGATCCGGGACCATCAGCTGGCCGAACTGGCCCAGCTCGATGAGCAGCTCACCGCCAACCAGGAGGAGCTGCGAAACTTGATGGCTCAGATGGAGGTCATTGCCACCCAGCACCTCTACTCCGGCATCGAGGTCGAGATGGCCAGCTTCAAACGCAAGGTTACCATTACCCGAGGCCCTACCCGCCTGACTATTCACGACGAGCAGCTGGAGATGACCCCTTACGAGGGGCACAGCTAGGTGAACCATCCGCATCGACCGTGATCCCGCCGTCGATTTTCGCTACACTCGCCACTTCCTTGGCCCCACCGGGTGGGCCAGCCAGACTCAGGTAGTGAGAGATGTACAAGCTGATCGCATTGGATATGGATGGCACCCTGCTCAACCCGCAGGGCCAGATTACTCCCCGCACCCACGCCGCCATCAGCGCCGCGCGCGCCAAAGGGGTAACCGTTGTGCTGGCCTCCGGCCGCCCGCTGGAAGGGATGAGCCGCTATCTGGAAGAGCTCGGCCTCACCACAGAGCATGACTACGTCATCTGCTACAACGGCGCCCTGGTGCAACAGGTGGCCGATCAGCGCATCATCCGCAGCCAGCTGCTGACCGGCAGTGACGCCAGCGCCGTCGCCAAACTGGCTGACGAGCTGGAGGTGAACGTCCACGGTTTCTCGGTGACCCAGGGCCTCATCAGTCCCCGTGTCAGTACCTACACCGAGCACGAATCCCGCCTGATCGGCATGCCGATCAATCTGATCGACTTCGCCACCCTGCCTGCCGACGAGCAGATCATGAAGGTGATGATGATCGACGAGCCGCCCCAGCTCTCCCGCGCCATCGAGCGACTGCCTGCAGAGCTCTATGAGCGCTATACCGTGGTACAGAGCGCCCCCTTCTTCCTCGAGTTCATGAACAAGCAGAGCAACAAGGGAACCGGCGTGGCCGCACTGGCCGAGCACCTTGGCCTGACCGCCGATCAGGTGATCTGCGTCGGGGATGCGGGCAACGATCGCCACATGATCGAATACGCAGGCCTCGGGGTTGCGATGGGCAATGCCACCGACGAGATCAAGGCGCTCGCCCAGCACACCACCGCCCGCAACGATGAAGATGGTGTAGCTCAGGTGATCGAACAGTTCGTACTGAACGCCTGATCGCAATCGAGCGCCGCTGCGCCCGATGAGGATATAAAAACGGGGAGGCTGTCAGCCTCCCCGTTTTTCTGGTTAGTTATCTGCGTGATGAGCGGTAATTCGCTCGCATCACTGGTTCGCCAGACACTGGGTATGGGAACCCGGTTGCAGGTAAGGCGTCAGCAGAGGAGCCATCCCCTTGAGCACCTGCACCGGCAGTGCCGAGGTGAAGCGGAACTTGTCAGACTGGCTACCCGGTACATAGGCGGTCAGGGTACCGAAGTGATCCTCACCCAGATAGAAGACGAAGGTCGCGGTGCGGTTGCGCGCCAGCGAGCTGGTCACGTTGCCATAACGACCCACGGTTTCAATCCGGTTATCCCCGGTCCCGGTCTTGCCCCCCATCTGAAGCACAGTGCCATCCGGCAGGGTAAAGGCACCGGCGATACGTCTTGCCGTGCCCCCTTCGACCACCTTGGAGAGCGCACTGCGCAGGGCGGCCGCCACCTCTGCCGGCATCACCCGGGTTCCCTCGGTGTGCTGCGGCTCAAACTCGGTCTCGAAGGGCGTCCCCTTGGCGAACGAGAGGTGCTCGATACGCAAAGTTGGCGAGCGGATACCGCCATTCTGGATAATCCCCATCAGCTCGGCCAGTGCTGCCGGGCGGTCGCCGGAGCTACCCAACGCGGTCGCCAGCGAAGGCACCAGATGGTCGAACGGATAACCGAGCTTGGCCCAGCGCTGATGGATATCGAGGAAGGCTTCAACCTCCAGCATGGTGCGGATCCGGCTGTCACGAGCACTGCGATGGCGAGTCTTGAACAGCCAGCTGTAGACCTCCTGCCGCTCGTCACGACTGGCCGCCACCGCGTCGGCAAAGGTCGCCTTGTCGAACTCCTTGAGATAGGCCAGCAGCCACAGCTCCAGCGGGTGAACCCGGGCGATGTAGCCCTGATCCGGAAGTGAATACTTGCCCGGGCCATAGCTGACGTAGAGCTGATTGACCCGCTTGGCGCTCAACTTCTCCCGCGGCAACCGCTCCGCCAGGAAGGCAGCAAATGCAGCTTCACTGGCTTCCGGCATCAGGTAGCGGTGAACCGCCGCCAGACGTACCGCACTCGGCTTTAGACCGTCGAGGAAGGTATCGAGTTGCTCCTCGGGAGTCTTGCCGCGATATTTGCGCCAGAAGCGCAGCAGATAGGTCTGGCCCTCTTTGTCGGCAAATTTGGCCAGATACTCCTGACGACGGGGATCCTTGTCGTCCTTCAGCAACTGGGCACGGTTGCCCTCCTTGTAGAGGCTGTAGCGCACGATATCCCGCATCAGCCGTACAAAGGGCAAGTTAATCGACTCACGCAAAGAGTCACGCAACGTCGGAATGCGATTGTTATCCTCGCGGCGGAAGTTGTTGAAGGTGTGCATGCCGCCACCGGTAAAGAACCCTTCGTTGGGGCTGGCGGAGTATTTGCGATCCAGCGCCGCTTCCAGCATCACAGGCAGGCTCTTGTCCTGAGCCGTCATCAGATAGGAGATGGCCCAACGGCTGAGGTTGTCCTGAGAGACGGCAGCCAGCTTGCGCAGATTCTCGACCGGCATCCCGGCATAGTTGTCGTGCAGCTCGGCCACGATCTCCAGATAGGTAGTCAGTACCCGCAACTTGGCGGTTGAGCCCAACTCCAGCTTGGAGCCTTCGTTGATATCGAACGGCTGATCGGTGTTGTCGGTCTGTACCCGCACCTTGAACCCATCCGGCGACTTCTCGAACAGGGTGAAGCTGTAGCGCACATCGCCGGTCTTCTCCGGCGAGAGCAGGCGCTCACCAAACAGTCCCACCTGAGCGGCAAACGTCGGGTCGGCCAGCTGTTGCAGATAACGGGAGATTTCGTTCTGCAGCGGCATGTTGAGGCTGGTATCGGCGGTCAGATCCATCCGGTCAAGGTCATAGAGCTGCACCCCGAGCTGACGGCTCAGGCGAGTACGGGCAACCTGCAACCCCTTGTTATTGTTCACCCGGGTGATAGCCGGGGACTGCAGGAAGTCCCGGAACGTAATCTTGGCCTTGAGCGCCGCCTCCATCAGAGGTGGCGTGATCATCCCCTCCTGCACAAACAGGCGCAGGTAGCTGTCGGTCAGGGTAGCCAGCGCCTCTCGCCCCTGAGCCAGATAGTAAGAGGGACGGCGGTGCGCAATCATCAAAGAGACAACCTGACGCAGGGCAAGTCCCTGTTCGGCCAGCGGTGCGTTCTGGTTGCGGGCGGGGTCCAGCAGACGGTTCACGTCATCGACATTGGCACCAAACCAGACCCAGAGACCATCCCCCAAACCATGCACCTCACCATATCCCGGCGCAGCCGAGAGCGGTACCGAGTTGAGGTAGGCCCAGGCGACCAGCTTGCGCGCTTCGAGGGTTTCCGGCCCGAGACGATAGGCACGCACGCTGGCAGAGGCCATCTGACGGATCTTCTCGGTCGGCGACAGGGTCAGGCCATCCGGCGAGTGGCGATACTTCTCCACCTGGGTCGCCAGGGTACTGCCACCGGCAGATTGATCCTGCATATCGAGCGCCTTGCCCACTTGAGAGAGCGCGGCCTTGGCAAAACGGGGCCAGTCGACCGCCGGGTTGGCCAACGGCTCTTCGTTGCTCAGCAAGTCGCGGTTCTCGATAAACAGCAGCGACTGGATGACGAGCGGCGGAATTGAGTCAAAATCCGGATAGTGATGGGTCGGATACTTGAATTGATAGAAAGGTTCTGCGCGGCAATCGTGCAACGTCAGGCCAGCCTGCACCTTCTCGGTATAGGGCACGAAGAAGCCACGACTGGCGTAGTCATAGAGCGCGTCGGAGAAATGCACCTGCTTGCTGACTTCATAGCCCCGCTGAAGCAAACGCTCCTGCATCATCGGCAGTTGCACATAGCCGAGCCGCTTGTCGAACGGGCCATCCTCAGGGAATGCGATCTGCTTGCTCTGGCCAGGCTCGACCTGATAGGTGAGCTTGGCGGCATAACGGGATATCTCCTGAGATTGCAGCTTCGAGGTTTTCATCTCATAGCCAACCAGAGCGATCACCGCCCCCAGGCACAATAAAAAGAGAAAACAGAACAGCCAACGCCACCAGGGACGGCGCTTGCGCTTTGGGTTCCCGTCCGAGGTCTGGACAGATGAATCTTGAGATGCCACTTGTGTCAAATCCGTCTGTTCTGATGCGCCCATATCAGCCCCACCATGGTTGCGCAATTTATTGTGTTTCACTCAAGCTTAGTCTTTTCAAGTCAATGGCTTGAAACTATTGACCGCTTTGTAGTGATGGTAACAGGGCAATTCTAAAAAGGGGAGCCGATTGTTGCAGGAGTGGCAGAGATCAGAGCTGATAACAAAACACCGGCCAGTGGCCGGTGTCTTTTAAGCAAAAGCTGAACGCTTACTTGTGAGAGCTCATGCCCTTCAGTTTGGTGCTCAGCTCTTTACGCTCTTTGGAAAGCTCGGCGTTCTTGATGATGTGGTCATCCACGCGCTCTTCATAGTCGGCACGCATGTTGGCGATGATCGCCTGCACATCATCAATACTCATGCCCGGCTTGATGTAGTCGCTCAGGTTGTCGAGCAGCAGCACGCGCTTCTGGTTGTCACGGATCTTTTTCTCGTTATCCGCAATTTCACGCTTGAGTTTGTTCTGGCGACGGGACATACGCACATATTCCAGTACATCGCTGAAGGTGGACTTGTTTACTTGTTCCATATCGATACCACTGACTTAAGGTTGATAAAAACTGGCCAAGTTACACCTGGAACCCGGCAAACTCGGCGCGGGACAGGCAAACTCAAGATGCCCTTACTCTACCGAGTTATAAGCGAGATACAACCCTAATCGCGCGCCATGAACAGAGTTTGGCCAAAAGTAAACCAGTTAAAATAGCCAGTAATCCATCAGATAAGGGCTTGATATAGATAGAAAATGGAGGAAATGACAGGGCTTTAGTTCTCTTCCTGCAGATAAATGCTAATACAGGCTGTTTAACACGCTAAAAACATCAAAACCCAGTCGTCAGACTGGGCTTTGTGTTGGTTCTGGTGTGCAAACCAGTGGGACTTATGGGCAAAAACCGCCCATAGCAAAAAGGCCTTCCCATCAGGGAAGGCCTTCAAATTAGTGGCGGAGCGGACGGGACTCGAACCCGCGACCCCCGGCGTGACAGGCCGGTATTCTAA